>JAAYAX010000011.1 GCA_012719175.1 Methanomassiliicoccus sp. | reverse complement strand
TAGAGCGGAAAAGATCGTCCAGAATGCCGCGACCAGCATCAGGGAGCGCCTCTCCCCCAGGACCACGGCGGTGGTCCTGATGCCGGCCTCCTTGTCACATTCTATGTCCGGCACTGCCGAGAACAGGTGCATGGCCGCGATATGGAAGTACCCGGCCAGGACCAGCAGCAGCGGGGGCAGCTGTCCTCCCGCCAGGTAGTACGCGAAGATCCCTGGCATTATGTAAAGCATATTGGAACTGAAGTCCAGGACGGGGACGGCCTTGAACCTCAGGGGCTTGGCGCTGTAGAAGTAGGACAGGGAGAGGAATATGAGGAACAGGATGCGCTCGACGTTGTCCTGGAACACCATGAGGACGGCGCTCACACCTACTGTTGCCCACAGGATCCATATGAGCCTCCTCTTATCCCGAGCGGTGACCCGCAGCTCCATCTCGTCCTTCTTCCTGTTCAGCCTGTCAGTGTCCTCGTCCCAGTAGTCGTTCACACCGTAGATGAAGATGTTGGCCGGGAGGAAGAAGTACAGTAGGTACACGTAGTAGTCCAGAGCGAAGAACGCCTCCAGCGTCGGGGCCCCCAGGGCATATCCCACCACGAACGGTCCCCCTGTGTATATCCAGAACCGGAACCGGGATAGTTTCAATATGTACCTCAGGAAAGAGGTCTCACTCGTCATAATCTCCCTTGATGCGGCCCCGGGCCGGACACTGGCGGTAGGCCAGGGGCCAGAGACGGTTCCTCGAGTAACCGATCATTATCCTGCCCAGCGAGGGCTTTACCTTCTTGTGGAACACCCTCATCGGCCGGGAGTAGATCTTGGTGGCGGTGAACTTGTACATGTCGGCGGCGGTCTTGATGGCCACCAGGTCCCTCCGGGGGATCTCCGCGTACCCTCTCTCGGCGATCCGTTGCCATTCCATGTACCTCCTTATCTGAGCCCTCACGAACTGCTTGAACATCTCTGGATGCATCCTCACCGTGGATTCCTTCAGGTCGGGCAGGCCATATCTGAGAAGCTCCTCCTGGGGGAAGTACGAACGGCCGAGCCTGATGTCCTCCTGGATGTCGCGTATGAAGTTGATGTACTGCATCGCTCTCCCCAGGTGCTGAGCGTAGGGATAGGAGGACTCCGGTAGATCCATGATGCGGGCCATCATCAGCCCGACCACCTCCGCGGAGCCGTACAGGTAGACCTGCAGGTCGTCCATGGTCTGGTAGGATCGCGTACCCAGGTCCATCTCCATGGAGTGCAGGAAGGCCTCCACCCACTCCCGCTGGAACCCCTTGCGTCGATACAGCTCGACGAAGGAGGAGATGACGATATCATCGACCTCCTCGCCCTCCAGGGCCGCGTGGAACCTCTCCTTGAGGCGATAGAACTCCTCGACCCTCTGGGGTATTGAGTCCACGAGGTCGTCCGCTACCCGGACGAAAGCGTAGAGCTTGAACACGTCCTCCTTGACCTCCCGACGGAAGAAGATGGTGGAGTTGTAGTAGGTCTTGCTTCCCTCCTTGAAAATGGAGCGGAGCCTCTCGTCGACCATCTTACTCCTCCTTCGTACCCTTGGCTATCTGGTCCCTCACTATCTGTGATGAGATGAGCACCATGGGGACGCCGATGCCTGGATGGCAGTAGTGACCTGTATAGTAAAGGTTTTCCACCTTCTTGCTGCGGTGGACAGGACGGAACAGCGCGGTCTGGCCAAGAGTGTGGCTGAGGCCCAGGGCGGTACCCTCGTAGGCATTGTAGCGCTCCTTGAAGTCGCTGAGGGCGAAGATGCGCTTGACCTCGATATCAGACCGTATGTCGGTGCCTAGCTTCCGCTCAAGATCATCCATGATCTTGTCGTAGAACGCCTCCCGGAGCTCTGGCGTGTCCTTGAGCCCCGGGGACAGGGGGATCAGCACGAAGAGAGTGTCGCCACCTTCGGGCGCGGCCGTGGGATCGGTGCGCGAGGGGACGTTGACGTAGTAAGAAGGCGTTTCCGGCCAGATGTGATTGTTACGATCGAAGATGCTATCGAAGCCGTTGCCCCAGTCATCATCTAGAAACAGATTGTGATGGACCAGCTGCTCCACCTTCCTGTTGACCCCCAGATAGGCCACCATCGCCGATGGGGCCAGCACCCTCTTCTCCCAGTATCTCTCACTATAGCTGCGGTGCTTGGGGTCGACCAGCTCGAGCTCGGAGTGAGCGTAGTCGGCGTTCATGACCACGATGTCCGCCGGGTACGCGCCCTGTGGTGTCACCACCCCTTTCACCCTCCGGCCTTCGAACTCTAGCTTCGTCACCGGCTCGTTGTATCTGAACTCCACGCCCATATCCTCACACATCTTGACCATCTGGGCCGCGATCTCCCTCATTCCTCCTCGAGGATACCAGACCCCGAGGTTGAAGTCGATGTGGGACATGATGTGGTAGAACGATGGGGTGTTCTTGGGCGAACCTCCGAGGAAACCGACCGAGTACTCCACGATCTTCTTCGCCTCATCGCTCTCGAAATGCTTGTTGACGAAGGAGTCCAGGTTCTCGAAGAGGTGCAGCTTCCGTCCCTGCGCCAGGAGTCGTCGGTCCAGGAAATCCGTGAGCTTGTTGTAGTCCCGATAGAGCAGCTCCTTTATCGCGACGTCATACTTTTCCCTCGATTCGTCCAGGTATTTCCGCAGCTTGTTGCCCCCGCCCTTCTCCAGGGTGTCGAAGAGCGCATAGTTGGCCTCCAGGTCCGAGGATATGTCGACCTGCTTCTGGTCCCCGAAGAATATTCTGTAGGATGGGTCCAGGCGCACAAGGTCGAACAGCTCCGATGGTCTCTTCCCGAACTCTTGGAAGTAACGCTCGAAGACATCCGGCATAAGGTACCAGGACGGGCCCATATCGAATGTGTAGCCATTCTCCGAGTAAACGCTCGCTCGGCCTCCCGGTTGCTCGTTCTTCTCGAACACCCTGACCTTGTGACCATCCTTGGCCAGGAGCGCTGCCTGCGCGAGTCCTCCGAACCCGCTTCCGACCACTATCACGTCCTTCATGAAACTATAACCCCCAGTTGTTAAATGAAGAAATTATCCATTCCAAGCGATCCATAGGACGCTTTTGCATCTGACCCGTTCTCTCACGTCCCCTCGCGGGCCAATGGGAAAAATAGCGAGAATCCTCCTCTCGAACGGGATCTTCACCGCTCCTATGCGTCCGATCCTGAGGATTTTCGAACAAAACATTTTACAAATCTAGGACCTGTTATATTAGAATGGTCCCTAACAGGTTGGTCCTGAAGAAAGGTGATGTGGGGTCGATGCTCCAATAGCGGTATGCCCGGGCACCACCCTGCTGTCCAGGGCTGGTCCCGGTATAGGACAATTAATAAATTAACAATTGTTATGCTTATAACAAGGGGTGTATTGGATGCGGTCGCCGGAAATGGAATTGAGAGCCTTGAGGAAGGGGCGAGGAGAGGCGGTTCGAGGAAATCGGTCGAGACGAGCGTGGCGCACGGTCCAGAGAAGGACCTTTCCGTGGGGGCCGCCGGATAGATCGTTTCTGCCTTGGGCTGCATCCAAAGATTATGTGATCGATCCGATGATCGATGGGAGGCCACCGTGGAGGACGCGGAGAACTTATCTCGTAGAAGCTGACAGATGGCATGAGGGAGTGAAATCATGAGGTATAGTAACATACTGGAGACCGTTGGGAGAACACCCCTGGTGCGGCTTAACCGGCTCCCATCGGCGGACTGCGCTGAGGTGTACGTCAAGCTGGAGTCCTTCAACCCCATGGGGTCGGTGAAGGACCGCGCCGCCCTGGTCATGATCGAGCAGGCGGAGAGGGACGGCAGGCTACGTCCAGGTACGGACATCGTGGTCGTGGAGCCCACGTCGGGGAACACCGGCATCGGCCTGGCCATGGTGTGCGCGGTCAAGGACTACAGGCTGGTCCTGACGATGCCAGAGAACATGTCCATGGAGCGCAGGAAGCTGCTGAGAGCTATGGGTGCGGAGCTCGTTCTCACCCCCAGGACAGGCGGCATGAGGGCGGCTATAGAGGCAGCCAGGAGCATTGCGGCGGAGAGGCCGAACGCCTTCATGCCCCAGCAGTTCGAAAATCCGGCGAATCCCCAAGCCCATTACGATACCACAGGGCTGGAGGTACTCCAGGACCTACCGGACCTGGACGCGTTCGTCGCCGGGGTCGGCACTGGCGGTACGATCACGGGCGTGGGCAGGAGGCTCAGGGATATGGGCAGCAGGGCGCTCATCATCGCCGTGGAGCCAGCCGCTTCCCCGGTGCTGTCCGACGGCAGGCCTGGCCCCCATACGATCCAGGGCATCGGGGCCGGCTTCGTGCCCTCGGTGCTCGATGCCAAGCATCTCGACCGCATCGTCCAGGTGCGGGACGAGGACGCCAAGGCCACCGCCCGCGAGCTGGCGAGGAAAGAGGGTATCTTCGTTGGAGTCTCCTCCGGGGCCGCGGTGTTCGCCGCGCTGGAGGTGGCCAAAGAGCTCGGGAAGGGGAAGAAGGTGGTGACAATGGCTCCGGACTTCGGGGAGAGGTACCTCAGCACCGACCTCTTCCCTGATGAGGAGTGAGGAGTTCGTGGCTAGTTGTACCTAGGTATGGGATCGCCTCAGGTTGTTGATGGCACATTCACAGCTTCCATCGGTGAAAGTGCTAGAGCCGCATAAGGAGGCAGAAAGGGTGGCCTGTAGTAAGGGTGTATGAGGGAGTGAGCTGGGTCCTTAGAACTAGGATATGGTCCTTGGGTAAGGCAACCATTATTCTTGGAGTTGTCAATATAGATAACGTCCATGGCGCTCCGGCTAGTAGAGATCATCGTACCGACCTCCCTGACGAAGAGGGTGGAGGAGCTTATCCAGGAAGAAGAGGTGGAGGAACAGCCAAGGATCCCTCTGGGAGAGGACCTGGTGATGGTTCGTATCATCCTCGATGCCGAGGAGACAGAGGCAGTTACCATGCGTTTCAATGAGGTCTTCTCCACCTTCAAAGGGTTCAGAATAAACATATTGCAGCTGGGAGCGACCATACCGGAATATAAGCCAAAAGAGGAGAAGGAGAAGGAGGAGAAAGAAAAAGCAGAGGCGATGAAGAAGTCGAAGGAATCTGCAACCTCTAACGCAAATGCTATTGAGGCTACAGATGCAAGCATAACCACTGGAGAGGAAGGGAAGGCCGTCCCTGAAAAGAAGCAGAGAACAGCAAACGATAAACAAAAGAAGAAAAGGCGAATAAGCAGGGATGAGCTGTACTCAGACCTCAGTGATTCCGTTAAGGTCAACGTGAACTATGTTGTACTGGTCGTCCTCTCCGTGATCGTGGCCGCGGTAGGGTTGGTCGAGAACAATATCGCGGTCATCATCGGAGCCATGGTCATCGCTCCCCTGCTCACCCCCAATGTCGCCTTGTCCTTATCCACCACGCTTGCCAACCAGAACCTCGCCCGGAAGGCCCTGATCACGCTGGTTTCCGGCCTCTTGCTTGCCCTGGCGCTGTCCTTTGTTTTCGGATTGTTCCTACACGTTGATCCAGCCATCAATGAGATCGCGCTCAGGACCAAGGTGGGCATGGGGGACATCATTATCGGATTTGCGGCTGGAGCAGCGGCAGCCTTGTTCTTCGCCATAGGCGCGGGAACGGCCCTGGTAGGTGTGACCGTGGCTGCAGCGCTGTTGCCCCCATTGGTGGTAACTGGGCTGCTCTTAGGAGAGGGTGAGTTCTATTACGCCTCTCAGTCCTTGCTCCTCCTGATAAGCAACCTCATAGGCATCAACCTGGCCGGTACCATCGTGTTCATATCCCTCGGTGTGTGGCCTAGCGAGTGGCGGGATGAGGTGAAGGCAAAACGCTCAGCCCTCACGGCCGTAGGCATCTGGATCATCCTATTCTTCATCCTGATGCTCATCTTGCTTGCTGGTGAACACATCCTCAAGTTAGTGTAATCCCTTCTTCGCATAGGCTAAGTCCAGGATCGCACTGGGGTTCAGCGATACTGTGGCCCAATACCTCCAACATGCCTTTGTTCAACATGTACGTTCAATGCCTCTCAACTCCTTTGAACCAGGCAGTGGACAACCTTGTATGAAGTGCATTTGAATATGGCGAGGCCCTAGTCACGCCGGGATCATTGCTGACCGCGCTAGATGCCACCTTGAGCCAGAGAAAGGACCGGGGTCACCTGTCCTCGAATACCTTCTTACAAAAAAAGGGTACTCTGATATCATCGCCTCTGGAAAGATCATGTAACCAGGTGCGATGAAGGTCGATGGAACGCTTTCCCAGCTCATCATTTTTATCTCTTGTGGAAAAATTACTTCACTTATTATCCCTTATTTGTCGATAATGATATCTTTGGAGATCGAATCGACCAAGGAGACCGTTCTTGAACATGTTAAGAAGGAGGGTGTGAAGTTCGTAGAGATGCAGTTCTCAGACATCATGGGGACCGTTAAGAGCATCTCCATCCCTTCAGAGAGCTTGGAAGAGGCGATGGACGAAGGGGTGTCCATCGATGGTTCCTCCATCCTTGGTTACTCGACCGTGGATGAATCTGAGTTCATGGGAATTCCAGTCCTGGACTCTCTCCAGATATATCCTTGGACCTGCGGGACCGACCAGAAGACTGCTCGTCTTGTATGCAAAATATTTCACCATGATGGGAATCGCTTCCAAGGGGATCCGCGCCTGGTCCTGGAACGCGCCACGGAGAAGGCGAAGAAGATGGGTTTCATCTGCAACGTAGGTCCTGAGATGGAGTTCTTCCTGCTGAATCAGGAGGAGATCCTCAACGGCATCCCTCGGGCCTATGATAAGGGGAGGTACTTCGACCTCATGCCATTGGACCAGGGAGAGAAGGTGAGGAAGGAGATCGTGACCCACTTCAACAGAATGGGCTTTCACATCAAGGCATCGCATCATGAGGTTGCTCCTGGCCAGCAAGAGGTCATACTTAGGCATGGGGACGCTCTCTCATTGGCGGATCGTGTCATGACCATGAAGTTCGGCATCAGGACCATAGCCAAGCTCAATGGCCTTCATGCGACGTTCATGCCCAAACCTTTCCAGGACGACAATGGGAACGCGATGCATGTGCATCAGTCCCTGGCCCATCTAAATGGAGAGAACGCTTTTGATGATCCAGATGGGAAATTTGGTCTCAGCGACATAGCCTTGAATTACCTCGGTGGATTACTGGCTCACGCCAAAGAGACCTGCGCCGTCCTAACCTCCCACATCAATTCATACAGGCGACTGATGCCTGGCTACGAGGCGCCTTGCTACATCGTCTGGGCGAACCGGAACCGAAGCGCCCTGATAAGGGTTCCGTACCTGAGAGGCAAGGGAACACGGTTGGAACATCGAAATCCCGACCCCGCTGGAAATCCCTACCTCCAATTCGCTGTAATGCTCTCCGCTGGACTCGATGGTATCAGTAAGGGCATCCATCCGCCGCAGCCGGTCGAGAAGGACGTCTATTCTATGAGCTCAGAGGAGAGAACTGCGCTGGGGGTCAATAACCTGCCTGAGAATCTAGGCGATGCCTTAGATCAGATCGAAGATAGCGAGTTCATGAAAGAGACGCTGGGCGATCACATCTTCCAACAGTACTCGTCGATCAAGAAGATGGAGTGGCATGAATTTAAACGCCAGGTGACCCCGTGGGAACTAGAGAGATACATAATGTCCGTTTGAAGCTCCGTGCCCTGATCGAACTGTGAATGGGCATGCTCTTCGAGTCCGTCTTAGGTCTGCCGCCGACCGTGAGCGGAGATGAAATGGGCAGAGTTCCGCTAGTGCGATAGGGCCAGTACATGCTCATGCCATGGGGGCAAGACGAGATGGCCACGAGGGGTTGGTTTTGTGGCCCTCCCAGGGACTGCTGCCTATGATGAAACGAGTTTGAACCGCTCCATTAGCGACTTTGATAGATGATAGAAGGAGTCATAAATGGCTTAATCTAATGAAGGAGCACATGGTCGAGGTCGAGAAGAGCTTTCAGGATACATTGGTCGGAGATGTCTACGAAATCATTGTCCAAGAGCCAGTGGTGATAAGGCAGGGGACGAGGATAAAGGACGCCATCGAGGAGATGCTCCGTAATCCAGCGTCACACGTCGTCTACGTTGTGGACGACGATATGAAGCTTATTGGTGCAATCACTACGGCGGCCCTGCTGGAATTGATCGGGTATAAGGTGGGGGTCAAGGGTGCGAGCGCCCTGTCCTTCTACCGCTTCATGCGCGACACGCTTGGGGACGAGATCAAGGATGTGGTCCAGAAAATGACCGTAGTCAGAAGGGAGACCAAGATCACCGATGCCCTGAATTTGATGATCAAGAACAGGTGGGACGCCCTGCCCGTGGTGGATGATAAAGACAGGTTGGTGGGTGAGCTGGTCAGCTTGGAGCTTTTCCATAAGGGCAAGGACCTCTTCAAGTGAGGGATGAAAGTCCCTTGACATCAACCAGACCATCTGCCGGGGGAGCAGGGAATCCAACACCCATGATTGTCCTCATTCTCCTCCGATCCGTGCGACCTGATCCTGAAGGGTGAGATCGATCCATATCGACGACGTTCAGCTTGAGTAAGAAAGGATACGATGTCGAAAATGAGTAGGTGGGGTCCGGGCAGCAGGGAAGAAAAAGTCAATGGCATGGGCCAGTAATGTGGTTCATAACATCTTTTAAATATTTTTAGAACCCAAAGACAAGGTTTGCTCTCAGGAGGCTTTGCTTGACGGAGAAGTGGTCGTCCGGTCTCACCTTTATCCTCGCCGCCATCGGCTCCGCCGTGGGCATAGGGAACATCTGGCGGTTCTCTTCTGTCCTGGGTCAGAACGGTGGCGGTGCATACCTTGTCCCCTATCTGATCGCTGTCTTCCTGTTCGCCGTCCCGCTGATGATGTTAGAGCTGGCTGTGGGGAGGCGTCTGAAAAAGGATGTAGTCTCCTCCTTCTCCTTTGTCAGGTCGAAGTTCAAACCCCTGGGATGGATCATCTCCATAGTCCTGTTCCTCCTGATGAGCTACTACCTGGTCATCACCGGTTGGACCCTGGCCTACGTCCTATTCTCCATTTCCGGGACCGAACCCCAGTTCTCCGAGTTCATATCGTCATATCTGCCAATCTTATTCTTCATCATAGCAGCGGTCCTCTCCGGCCTGGTGGTATCACTTGGCGTCAAGGGGGGGATCGAGAAGATAGTCACAGCGGTCATCCCATTGTCCTTCATCATCCTCATCACGCTGGCCATATACGCGACCACCCTGGACGGGTTCAATGCAGGTGTGGACTTCCTCTTCACCCCTGACCTCTCCGTCCTGTCACGGGCCGACCTATGGAGCGCTGCCTTTGGCCAGGCGTTCTTCTCCCTATCGGTGGGTTACGGGATCCTGATCACCTACGGCGGCTATCTGGAGCGTAACGTGAGCATACCTCGGTCATCCATGATAATCACCTTCGCGGACCTATCGGTCGCCATACTCGCCGGGCTAGTCATCTTCCCCATCGCCTTCACCGTGGGGCTGGAACCATCGCTGGGGGCGGAGCTTGCCTTCGTCACTCTTCCCATCGCCTTCGACAGCATCCCGTCCGGGAACATACTGGCCATAGCGTTCTTTACTCTCCTGTTCTTTGCAGCCCTTACCTCTGCCATATCCATGCTGGAGGTCAATGTGACAGTGGTCATGGAAAAGCTGAGGATATCCCGCAAACGGACCGCTGCCTACCTCACCCTAGGGGCCATCGCGGTGGGGATGTTCTCTGCCCTGAGCTACAGCCAGGCCGAGCTGATGGTCGGTGGGATGAGGATTTTGGACCTGATGGACGAGACTGTGGGAAGCTATGGGCTCCCCTTGGCGGGCGTCCTCATTTCCTTGGTCTTCTCCTGGTACCTTGACAGGAAGGAGATCACCGCAGAGATCGGTGAGCGATGGGGGAGCATCATCATCATGCTGACCCGATACGTCGTTCCCGTGGTCCTGATAGCCGTCACCCTGCTGAGCCTGGTTCAGATCGCCTCCGGCTGAGCTGTTAGGGTCACAATATGGCCCTGGTGAAAAAAATCCTGCTTCAGGAGGCTGGCGAGATGGTCTTTGGCTTGCCACACAGCATGAATAGTTATTCTTCCGCTGTGGGTCTCGTAAATCTGTTATGAGTATCTACTGAAGAAGAGGGTCGATTCACTGGTGATTGCATCAATGAGCCCACATATCCCATGGAGCAAAGCCTAACAGTAATGAAGTATTATCACAATAGGGTGGAGCGGTAGCCATGGATTTTGATATCGGTGTGGTCCTCACATTACTTTTCGTCGTTGTGCTCGCCTCCCGCCTGTTCGCCATCGGGTTCGAGTACCTGAAGCTCCCGCAGGTGGTAGGGGAGATCATCGCCGGAATAGTCATCGGGAACACACTGCTGTTCGACCTCCTCCAGGTCGAGGCCAACTTTGGGTTCCTGGAGCTGCTGGCCGAGCTGGGAGTGATCTTCCTACTGTTCGCTGTAGGCCTGGAGACCAGGTTCTCCGACCTGAGCAAGGTGGGGAGGACGGCCATCTATGTAGCTGTCCTGGGAGTGATAGTGCCTTTCGTTTCCGGATACCTCCTGATGGTCTCCCTGGACAACCCGCCCTCGGAGGCCATGTTCATAGGTGCCGCCCTGGTCGCCACCAGCGTAGGCATAACCGCCCGGGTCATCAGGGATATGGGGTTGAGCGACACCGTAGAGTCACGCGTAATTATCGGGGCGGCGGTGATCGACGACATACTCGGCCTGGTCGTTCTGGCTATCGTCAGCGGGGCGGCGAGCGGAGGAGGGCTGAACATCCTTGACGTCATCCTCGTGGCGGGAATGGCCGCCTTCTTCGTCCTCACGGTCATCCTGATAAGCACCAAGGTCCTCCCGGTGGCCATAAAGCCGCATCCTGCGGACGCCATCGTCTGCAGCTTGGAAAAGCGCCATTCGCGGGTAAGTCCATTGATGCTGGCCGTGATTGTCTGCTTCGGCCTCTCCGCCCTGGCATCGGTCTTCGGGCTGGCCGCGATAATAGGGGCCTTCCTGGCGGGTATGGTGTTCGCCGAGTACAAGGAGCGATGGCCGTGCGAGCAGAGCTTCGAGGCCATCAACGAGTTCATGAGCCCCTTCTTCTTCGTGTTCGTGGGCATCCAGGTCAGCCTGTCGGTCTTCGCGGATATCGATCTACTACTGTTCGCCGTTGTCATCACCGTCGTGGCCATGCTGACCAAGTTCCTGGCCTGCGGCCTGGGGGCAAGATCGCTGGGTCGCCGATCGGCGACCATAGTGGGGATCGGGATGAGCCCTCGGGGCGAGGTCGGCATCATTGTTGCCAGCATCGGTCTGAGCGTGGGCATACTGAACGATTCCCTGTTCGCGGTGGTGGTGTTCATGTCCATCGCCACCACGCTCATAGCCCCTCCGCTCCTCCAGCGGGCATTTCAAAGATCAAAGCCATCGGACGATGGGGTCCCCCCATCATTGGGGAGCGATTGATCGACCGGGATGCTCCCGGTCCATGGAAGAACGGATGGACCCTACGATGATGGGATGGACATTGTCATATCCATAGCTCGAGGCCGGGAGCCCTGCCATCATGTCATGGTCCTTATGCCGGTATCGAAGCCCGTCTCCGAGACGGCGATATGAAAGGACAGGATGGCACAGCCTTGCACACCATCCGCCTCATCCGTATCGACCGTAGCTTGCCATCCCGGGCAGGGGTCGTCCTTTGCGACCGCCTGCTCGCGGTTCTGGATGCGCACCACGGCGTAGGAGACCACGTCCCCGTCCTCCGTCCTTATGGTCTTCCTTACTGTCAGGTATAGTCGTGGGTATATCAGCGCCATCCTCGCGGCCATCCCTCTCAGCTCCTGGCCGTCTCGCGCCGTGATCTGTCCGCTTAGCACAGCATGGTGCTCCGGGCAGACCGGTAGTAGGTACTTGGAGGCCGTTCTCTCCTCCTGTCCCAGCACGTGGTGCACCTCCTCCGCGTTACGATCGCAGAAGAGGCAGGCGCCCAGGTTCGATTCCAGGACCTTCTTCCTTATCAAGGCCTGTTCCTCATCCTCCGATACCGGTCGCTCCTGGTCCCTGATGCTGACCGCACGCTCGCGGACCGCCTTCGTCCGCTCGATGCTGGCGTGAATTCGCCGGTACTCGCCCTCCGAGCTTGCTCCTATCATGGTGAGAAAGGCCTCGAAATCGGGGAAATCGAAGGCGGATGCCGCCATCTCGTTGCGTATTTGGGAGTATGTCAGCCCTTCCTCGAACAGCTTGGTTATCCTCCGCCTCCGCTCCTCCTGCGTCAGCAGCGGCACGCCTGCGGTGTTCATATGATCCACGAAGCTCGAATGCAGGGAGCACCGCTATATCCAACTTCGTAAAAACCGCCCCTCGAGGACGTTCTATCATGAGATGTGTCTCTGACCTCAGTAATAGTGGAACAGCCAGGGTGTGACATCTGCTGGTCGAACGGCGGTCGTTGGTCATGGTGAGGGTCAATGAACATAAATCGAACGATCTGGCCAGGCTCGTTCCCCAAGTGCTCGCTCATTGGACGATCGCAGGCCCCCTCTGGCGCTTGCTGTTGATCGGGTCGGGTCGTTAGTTTTATGCCGCTCACCACCTCTCCTGGACCAAATGATCGGGGAAGTTAAGTGGAGAATCGTCGCTGGCATCGAGCTTGCGCTCGCCAGCGCCATGATCGTCCTGGACCTCTTCATACCCACCCTCTTAGTCCTGGGACTTTGCGCGATATCGCTGCTCGCCCGTAAGGATGGCATAAGGACCCTCGGGTTCAGGAGGGTGGACCGTCCGTCCCACCTTGTCCTGATGGTCTTGGTCCTCGTCCTCGGGTGGACCCTCCTGCAGCTTGGCCTGGTGATGCCAGTGCTGAGCCATATCACCGGGACCGTCCAGGACCTCAGCGCGTTCGAGGACCTGAAGGGCAATGTGGGAAACCTCGCGTTCCTTCTTCTCATGACCTGGACGCTAGCGGCATTGGGGGAGGAGATCGTGTACAGGGGCTACCTCCAGGTCAGGGTCAGGGAGATCGCTGGCAGCTCCAGATGGGGCATCGCTGTCGCCGTTCTGGTCACCTCTCTGCTCTTCGGCATCGCCCACACCGAGCAGGGCGTCGTGGGGTTAGTGGTGACCGCTCTTGATGCAGTATTCTTCAGCTGGGTCCGGTTGCGGTTCGATGACAATCTGTGGGCGGCCGTCCTCGCCCATGGTCTTAGCAACACCATCGGCATCGTGACGTTCTTCCTCATCGGACCGATCTACGGACTGTGGTGACGCGAAGAGAGGTGAGCGTGTTCTTCAATATGAAACAAGCCCAGCTCTCCCTTGCACACGGAGAACACGCTCGCTTCTGTTGCCTGTGTCCCCTGGTCCGTAACTACGCCCGTTGATCGGACATGATATCTAATGCGGATGATGCTGCTCAATTACCCATCTGTATACCAGTTCAATCCTCCCTCCACTTGAAGAACCACACAGCCGCCACGAAGACCACGACCGTGATCACCAGGATGACCGCAAGATCTATCAGCGCCGCTCCGATGTTGCCGTACACCATGACATTGTTCAGACCCTCGATAACATAGAACAGGGGGAGTAAATGCGCCAGGGTCTGGAGGTATTCGGGCATGATGCTGATGGGAAAGAAAGTTCCTGATAGGAACATCATGGGGAAGGTCACGATGTTGCCCGCTACACCAGCTGACTCGGGGTTCTTGGAGACGGTGCCTACGAGCATCCCCAGCGCCGCGAAGAGCGTGGGACCGAGGACCAGGAAGGGCACCAGCCATATGGTCAGAGTGACGTGCGCCCCGAAGGCCAGTATGCCGACGCCGACCATGAGCAGGAAGGAGACCGACGACAGGACGATGTACCACAGCACCTTGGAGATCAGCCACTCCATCTTCGTGAGGGGGGTCAGGCTCAGCTGCTTGAAGAGCTTGGTCTTCTTGTACTCGGAGGAGATGTTAACGAGCGAGAACATGGGACTGACCAGGATGGAGAAGCCGATCAGTCCAGGGATCAGGAAGTCGATGTTCTGGGTCTGCTCCGTATTGACAGTGGCCGAATCCAGGCCTATGATGCTCGTTCCATTGAACCGCTGGAGGTTGAAGTAGTTGGCAAGCCCACCGACCGTCCCCGAGACGATGCTGCTGGTACTGGAGGATGGGTTCCCGTACACAGTGATGTTGACACTGTTCTCGGCCAGGTAGCTCTCGGAGAAGCCTGCGGGTATGATTATGCCGTCCGAGGCCGAGTGGTTCGCAAGGTACTGCGGCATGTCCTCGGACGTGGGCACCATCACCAGGTCCAGGGTCCCCGAGCTGTTGAGCGCTGACACGAACTGGCCGGCCACGTCCATCTGGGGCGTGGCGAACGGCCCGGTGTCGTTGTTCTGGACGTAGGCCGTGACCCTCCCCGTAGAGGTCCCGGAGAAGATGGCCCCGAATATCAGGATCAGGATCACCGGGAAGATAAGGCCGAAGAACAGCCCGAAGCGGTTCCTCAGGTACCCTCGGCTGTACACATTGAAGTCGGCGAGTATCCTCCTTCCACTTATGATCCCGCCCTTCTTCCTTACAGCCATGGGATCACCGCACCTGGAGCTCGCCGCTCTCATCCACGATGCCGCTGACCAGCCTCACGAACACGTCGTCCAGGCTGTCCCTCCGGGTACGGATGTCGCCCCATTCCATTTCGGACCTCCTGGCAGCCTCCAGTGCGGTGAGGACGTCATCCCTCTGATGCATAGAGATCGATATCACTCCGCCCTCATAGTTCACGGTCAGGCCAGTGCTTGATCGGATGTGATCGGCCAGCGCCTCGCTGCCATTGATCTCCAGCCTCTCTCCCGAACCGTGCTGCCTGATGATCTCATCGGAGGTCCCCTGCGCTACGATCTTTCCATGGTCCATGATCGCCACCCGATCGGAGAGCTGCTGGGCCTCGTCGAGATAGTGGGTTGTCAGGACTATCGTCCGGCCCTTGGCCTTCAGGCCCCGGATCACCTCCCATATGGCCCTGCGGGCGTTGGGGTCCAGCCCGGTGGTGGGCTCATCGAGGAAGAGCAGATCGGGGGAGTTGACCAGGGAGAGGGCCAGGCCGGTCTTCTGCTTCTGTCCTCCGGACAGGCTGTCGAAGAGGGTATCGGCCTTGTCCTCCAGCAGCACCTCCCGCAGGATCTCGTCCGCATCCACCTCGACGTCGAACAGCCTGGCGTAGAGGTGAATGGCCTCCCGGGGGCTGGTCTTCTCGAAGAAGTTGAACTCCTGGGGGATGACGCCGATCCTCAGGTGAACATCGGGACCGTCCTCCCAAGGGTCCAGACCGAGGACCTGGACCTCACCGCTGTCCTTCTTGCGGAGGCCCTCCAGTATCTCGATCGTGGTCGTCTTTCCGGCCCCGTTCGGTCCTAGGAGGGCGAACACCTCCCCTGTGTTCACGGTGAAGGTGATCCCATCCACCGCCTTGACATCGCCGTAGTACTTCCTCAGCTCTTTGATCTCGATGGGGTTCACGCTCTCACCGGTCCGCACATCTGTTCTTCATTACGCTTATCTGGAGCGTTAGGCAGTGTATGGAATATAACCTTTGAGACAGAACGGTTCAGCTCTATGACCCGTTAAGGAAGAAGTGTTAAGGAAGCGTCATACAGATGCTCCCGCCTTGGGGCCTGGTCGAGAACTGCCAGGCGATATCTCGAGACGGGAATGTGATGGGGATAGATATAAATACCTCGATGACCACCGAGGGCTGAAAGCAAATTCGTCTGTTGTTCTACAGCTCGTTTTTATTTTCCTAAAGAGTGAATATCGTGACCAGTTTCGCAGATCTACAGATCTCCCAGGAGATCATCAGGGCAATGAAGGACATGGGGTGGGAAGAGCCCACGCCAGTTCAGATAGCAGCTATACCCATAGGCCTCAAGGGCGAGGACATGTTCGCCCAGGCGCAGACAGGCACCGGCAAGACCGGCACCTACGGGACCATCATCTTGGAAAGGATCAAACAGGGGATGAGGGCACCGTCCGCATTGGTCCTGGTTCCCACCCGGGAGCTGGCCAACCAGGTGCACGAGGAGATGACCAAGCTCGCCAGGTTCACCGGCCACTCCTGCGTCCCCATCTATGGGGGCGTGGGCATCGGACCTCAGGCGGAGAAGCTGAGAAAGGGTGTGGACATCGTGGTCGTGACTCCCGGCAGGGCCAAGGACCTCATGAACAGGAACGACCTGGACCTGTCCAAGATCTCCGTCGTCGTCCTGGACGAGGCAGACCGCATGCTCGATATGGGCTTCGCCAAGGACCTGAACTTCATACTTTCCAAGGTGCCCCGGAAGAGGCAATCACTGCTGTTCTCGGCGACAATGTCGCCAGACATAAAACAGCTGGCGATGCGCCAGATGACCAACCCCCAGGAGATACTGGTCTCCAGGGACGAACCGGTCCTGGACCTGACCAGGCAGTACTACATCATGGCCAACAAGGAGGCGAAGCGCGACACCCTCTGCACGATCCTGGATGCCGACAAGCCCAAGGCCATCGTGTTCTGCCACACCAAGCGTAGGGTCGATCAGCTTACGAAGAAGCTTCTGGCCTATGACTATACGGCGGGCGCGATACACGGGGACATAGCCCAGAACAAGCGGGAGAGGGTCATCAGGAGCTTCAAGGACGGCTCCATCAACGTCCTTGTGGCCACGGACGTGGCGGCCAGGGGTCTGGACATAGACGCCGTGGACTGTGTCGTGAACTACGACGCTCCGGACGAACCGGACACGTACGTCCACCGCATCGGCAGGACCGGAAGGGCAGGTAAGGAAGGCATGGCGGTATCGATATTCCTTCCGGAGGAACGCCAGATGATCAAGGAGATCGAGCACCGGACCGGCAAGCCCATCGATCTGCTGGACATCAAGGTCGTGCCCAGACCGGAGCCTGAGATGAGGGGGGCCTTCGCGGTCCAGAACAGTGCACAGAGACGGGGACCGGACAGCCAGAGACCGAGGATCAGCAAATGCGGATCCAGCGGCAACAAGACGTATATGCCGAGATCGAACTCAGGTGCAAGGATGGACGGGGGAAGGCCCCGGTCGAAGGTCCAGTGAACACGGCAGTGATGACGGACCAGTAGTTACTTACGGTTCCGCCATTCAAGAACAGCTTATAGTTCCCTCATCATCATGGTGTGATGGCATCCGCTGATATCGCCGCTCTTAGGCTATGTGCCCAGGGCATCAGCTGCCCTTCCTCGACCGTTCATGAGGCCGTTTCCCGGCTCTTAGTGGTCCAAGCTCAGGACCGTCCCAGCTCGCTGTGGGCCATCGGCCTGCGGTCCTCTGCGTCGAAGATCGCTGACGTCGAGAGGGCGGTGGCCTCGGGTTCTATCGTCCGGACCTGGCTGATGCGCGGCACCCTTCACTTCACCGCAGCCGAGGACCTGAGGTGGCTCCTCCACCTCGTCGCCCCGAGGTTGATCGCCAGGAGCAAAAGAAGGGATGAGCAGCTTCGCCTCGATGACCTTGTGTACGAGCGGAGCAGTGACATTCTGATCAGTGAACTGGACTCGCAAGGCCAAATGACACGTAGTGATATCATGGTCGCACTGGAGAGGAAGGGCATAACCACCACCGGGCAGCGCGCATATCACATCCTCAGGCACCTGGCACTTCAGGGAGTGATAAGCTTCGGCCCGATGATCGGCAGAGAGCCGAGCTTTGTGCTCCTAGACAATTGGATCCAGTCCTCGAAAAATATCACGCGGGAGCAGGCGCTCGGTGAGCTGGCAGTGCGCTACTTCAGCGGGCACGGACCGGCCACCGCTCAGGACCTGGTGTGGTGGTCAGGCCTGACGATGGCGGAGGTCAGGAAGAGCATCGAGGCGGCCGGCTCTCGCTTGAACGAGGAGACCATGGATGGCATTACTTACTTCTCAGGTCCTTCGCGATCGGGAACGGGCGAAAATACGCACGTCCTCCTGCCCGCCTTCGATGAGTACATCATCGGGTACAAGGAACGAGGTGCACTGCTTGATCGCGAACACACCAAGGACGTGCTCTCGTCCAACGGCATCTTCTACCCTGCTCTGGTGATCGAGGGGCTGGTCCAGGGAACGTGGAGGGGCAGGAGGTCCAAGGCCGGGATCACGGTCGAAGTGAAGCCCTTCTACCGGCTGAACTCATCAGATATCGACTCCTTGGAGCATGCGGTGAAGCGGTATAGCACCTTTCTTGATGTACCGATATCGTTGAGTTCTATGGGACAGATGGCAATGGGCAATCGCCTTTTCCAAGGGAGTTCAGCATCCCATCGCCTATAGTTCCCAAGAAGGTAAGGCCCGGCTCCCCTCCCCCCGGACGTCAGATCGCTACTGAGTGATACCTACCCCTTCGACCGCGATCTGTTCGGGGATGCGATCCTCGATCTTCATTATCTCGGGCACCAAGAACGCCGCCGCGCCAACGATGGCCATGAACAGGCCTCCTGCGATGAACCAGATCTGTATGCCTAGGGCATTAGCAGTGGGGCCGGCTATAGCTAGTCCGAGAGGGCCCATTCCGGCGGCTATGCTTCCCACCAGAGCGAAAACCCTCCCTTGGATATCGGCCCGGATCCCCTTCTGTAATATCGCAATGATAGTGCCATTCACGATGGCCAGATTGATGCAGACGAACAGAGTGGCTGCGATGGCGAAGAGGAAGCCGTCGGGCGGGAGAAGGCCTATCAGAAGCGTCCCCCCTCCCGCCGTGGCCAAGGCTCCCATGCCCGTGAAGATCTTCCGCCTAGTCCCTCCCCAGATACCTAGGACCAAGCCGCCCAAGACCATGCCTATGCCTGCCACAACATCGATCAGGGCGGCCTCGTAGGGCCCTTGTCCAAAGTAATAGAGTGTCAGCAGGTTGAAGAACGTGATCGCAGGGGTGATCAGGAAGTTGACGAGCGAGAACATGGCGATGGCCAGTACTGCTCCCCTCCAGGACCTTAGGTATCGATACGCCTCAGCAAGGTCTGCGATGACAGAGGCCTTCAGGCGGCCCGTTGCCTTCCTGATCTCTGGAACCCTGATCACCAGCAATGTGGCGTTGGCCACCGCCGCGGTCACGAGGTCGACCGACAATACAAGGTACATCGGTAACGCAACGTAGAGGACCGCTCCGAGGGCAGGGCTCACGATGCTCGACAGGCCCATCATGGATTGGTTTAGCCCGCCCACGCGTGCCAGGTGCTCCTCCGGCACCATCAGTGTAGTGGATGCCTGCATGGCCGGCCAATGGAACGCTTGCATGGCTGAGCGGAAGAACATCACGACGAAGATGTGCCAGAGCTCAATGGGCCCGGCAAAGAAGAGCAGCATGAGCAATGATGTGCTGACCGCCGTTAGAAGATCGGCGAGGAGCATCACCTTCTTGCGGTCGAGACGGTCCACATATACACCAGCGAACGGAGCAAGGAGGACCTGAGGTAGCAACCCCATCGCCCCGGCGATCGCCAGAACGACAGGTGAACCATCATTCACGGCAAGCCAGAAGAACAAGGCCCATTGGACCAATGCGCTTCCAAACAATGAGGCGGCCTGCCCCGCCCATAGCGTGAAGAACCGCCTCTTCCAGGGACCGTTCGTACCGCCATTCCCTCTCCCGTTCGCCGCATTATCGACCATTTTCAATTAGCAATTTATTTGTACCTTTTAAGCATTTCTTTAAAAGGAGGATAGGATTGCGACCTGACATTCGCGTTATCGATGATGTTGAAATAGCCAGGATCTTCATGAGCCCCACTCGGGGTGAAATAATGAAGGAGATGGCCGTTCAGTCAAGGTCGATAAGCCAGCTTTCGAGAACGCTGGGGATCTCACCGGCGGCGGTGCATTATCATATCAAGATCCTCGAGAAGGCGGGACTTATAGCAGTTACAAGGGTCGAGACAGTAAGAAATAACCTCGTGGAAAAGTTCTACTCACCGACGTCAGCATGTTTCATGGTGGTGGGGGAGGAGAACTCAAGGAAAGGCTCTCTCCCTTTAAAGGGACGTCCGGAAGAAAGGATATGGATAGTCAAGTTCGAAGGAATGGAGGAGTACCTCTCGGGTTTCGACCTAAAGATCAAGGAAGGACACGAGGAAGAGCTGGAAGAGGGATTGACCAAGGTAATGCAGTTGATCTCCTCACATGCTGAGGACATTGGAAAAGGGCTTTTCGCGCAGATCGATGAGGGGTTCACGAAAGCTCAGGTGAACAAGATAAACTCAATCGCGGCGACCATTGCTCCGATCGCCGTGGCCCAGGCCCTCGATGATCCGAAGATGATCGAGGTCATCCGTTCTCTAAAGGCCATGATAGGCCAGGGATGATGTCGCTTTCCCTAACTAGCCTATCGGTAACAATTTTTCTCACATTCACCAGAATGGATAAATGCTAAAGTCAGTAACCTCACTCCATCGCTCAATCGGGAAAAATGCACCGAACCCAGCATATGGACTTGAAAGCCTGTTGGGTGCGTCTTCATGCAAAAAATACCGAGGACCAATATCGCATGAGCAGCCTAGCACATTCATGGCGGGCAAGGGCGGTCATCAACAGCCCTTCGATGTTCCTACCTCTTGCGTCCTCGGTCAGTTTTATGAAGGATAGGTCAGGGAGTCGCCGACCTTTCTACTGGCAGCTGGACCTCGGTCAGGACCTCTCTGACCGGTATTTTCATTGGATCGTTCAGGTAGATCTCCCGGTCAGGCCCGTTCCGCTTCAGCCCGTTCTCCTGAGCGAACTTGAACACCCTACCCCAGGCCTCTCCGACCGTGTCATACGGCCCTTTGTGTATGGCCGACACCGCCGGACCGCCCTCGATGGTCCTTACCATCAGGTCATCATCCACCACCACCCGACCGGAGACCGGTACGCAGACCTCCACGTCCTGGTCTCTCTCCTTATACTCCTCATCGTGGCATATGGACATGGGCGGGCCCGTGATACGGGCCTGAGGCTGCGAGCCAATGGCGGAGTATACCTCCTCCATCAGCTGAGGGACTATTACCGCCCATGCTCCCTTACCTCTCTTCGACACGATCCTGATCGGTGCGACCTCCACTATCTTCGGTATTTCCTGGCTCATGTCTATCAATCTCTCCAGATCCGTTGTCTCCAGGACCTCTCTGATCCGCTCAAGCTCTTCCACCCGTTCCCTGGTCTCGATGACCTTCGCGGCGATGATCGGCTCTACGGATGAGCGATCGGTCCTTCCATCGACCACGTCGATGATGGCCTTCATCTCCTGGATGCCGAACCCGAGGCCGGACAGGCGATTGAGGAGGAGGCCGCGAGCAACCTGCTCGAAGCTGTAGATGCGGTAGCCAGTTATCTCCTTCTTGGCCGGGACGAGCAGACCCTTCTCCTCGTAATAACGTAGCGTCTTAGGTGTCAACCGAGTGAGCACTGACAGGGTCCCAATCGTTAGAAGCTCAGCAGTCATGTTGGTCCTGAATTGATGAACGACGCTGTAATACATTACTGACCGCAGTCTGCCCTAGGGGAGGGTTCGGTTGTCAGGTTCTTGGAGGTTCTAAAGATGGGGTTCTGGTCTTTGGAAATCTCAATTATGGTGTGGCGAACCGAAAGCCATCAACGAAACTCGTTTTTGGCGATTTTCGCCTGCATACGGCCCCATGAAGCAGAGGTTAAGTATCAGCTTAGGGCGACCCGCGAATGAGAACTTAGGTCATTGTTAGCGACCTGATCCAGTTAAATTATGAAAGTGGAAACCATATCGCTCCAGACTAAGGACGGTCATCACAATCATGCATTTTGATCAAGGGGGTTGAGGGATAGTTTGATTATCTCCGGGCACTGACTCCTTTTCTGACGGCTCTCGTTCGAAGTCGCCATTGGTATGGAGGTGAAAAAACGTATATAATGCAGATAAGTAGGCATAGTCCAGAGAGCTGCCCGCTTTTTAATGAGCAGACCAGGAGGCCAACGGTAACCCTTCTACAGAGGTTCGAAGAGTTGCTAGCCAAACATGGTGTAAAAAAGATCAACTCTTTCACTGACCATCCAGGCCACACGATTTTTTAATATCTATGAGGCTCCGAACATGGAAGCATTCATGGGTTTTTCCATGGAACCAGAGATGATGGCCTGGCTCGGCTATCACAGCGTAGAGACGAAGATCGTCATGGATATTGATCAGGTCAGAGGTATGTTCGGCATTGGGTGAGTGGTTGGCACCATTCCCCATTTTTTTCCGCCTCTATCGATCCCCTTAATAGTTAGCTGTCCTCACATTCCCCAGAACTTGTCCGTCTTCCTCTTGACCTCTTTCAGCTCCTCGAGGACCATGCGGTCGTCGGGGTTGAGGTCCATGGCCTGCATCTCCTTCAGCGAGGTCTCGCGCAGGTCCACGTAGAGTATGTCCTCGACGTTGATCTGCCTACCGACCGTGGGGCCCTCGATGGCCACAGCGACCTCCTGTCCCTGAATGGCCTCCTTGACCACTTCCTCACCGGAGCGGATCGAGCGGACCTTACCGACGTCCACACCATCGATGTTCAGGAGCGTCTGGTTCGGACGTATCCTCCCGGCAAGCACTCGGACGCCGACTATGGCCGGTTTGGACACACGGAACACGCAGTTGGGAAGCAGCTTGACCTTACCGGGGAAGGCATACTCCGCCCTCTTCTCTATGTCCATCCGCCGCTTCTCCTCCTCCACCCAATTCTGGTAATCCTCGATGAGGCGATAGACCACATCGTTGGTGAACACCTTCATGGGATAGCTCGGCAGGGCCTCCTTGGCCTCTGGAAGAAGGTCGACGCCGAATCCCAGTATTACGCGGTGCTGCGGCACTCCATAGGCCGCGGCGTCGATGATGTCCTTGCGGGAGATGGCCCCTGTGTCGTACTTGCGTATGGGGATCTCCGCGTTCTTGCACTCGTAGGCCAGCGCCTCCAGGGAACCTATGGCGTCGGCCTTGATGTAAACGCCCGCATCCACGATGTCGATGTTCACCTTGGTCTCGTTGACGACCTCGTCCATCGCTTCGTTCATATTGCCGCCGGTTCCCCTGAGGGGACCTCCGGCGACCACGCCCTCGATGCTCTGGCAAAGGAGCTTCACTCCGATAGCCGCCGATACCTCCTTCACGGTGTCGAAGCGGTCCTTGGGATCGCGTATCTCGTCTAACGGCTTAGGCTTGAGGATGGCCTTCACCTTGGTGGTGAGCGGCTTCCCCTTGGTACCAAGGATCACGGTATCACCCCGGTGGAGGGTGCCCCCGTAGATGATGACGTCCAGCGTGGAGCCTAACCCCTTCTCCTCTTTCACCTCGAGGATGGTGCCCTGCGCCGGGCCCTCCTCGGTCTCGAGCTGTTCCTCCAGGAAGCGCTGGGCTAGGCCGATGAGGACCAGCAGCAGGTCTGGTAGACCCTCACCGTTGCGTGCCGAGATGGGCACTATGGCGATGGCCTTGGTGAAGTCCTCGATGCGATCGTAGCGGTCAGCGGAGTATCCTTTCTCGTAGAGGTCTCCTATGATCTTGTACATCCTCTCATCGAGCTTGGCCCTCGCCTCCTCGGCCTGTTCCTTATAGCTGAGAATGAACGGCTTGTTGGGAGAGGTCTGCCAACCCTCGAGAAGGTCGATCTTGTTCATGGCGATGATGAACGGGGTCTTGAACCGCTTGAGGATGGAGATGGACTCGATGGTCTGTGGCTTAAGACCCTCATTGATGTCGATGACCAGTACGGCCAGGTCGGCGAGCGCCCCGCCCCTCGCCCGCAACGATGTAAAGGACTGGTGGCCGGGGGTGTCGATGAACAGAAGGCCGGGGACGTTGAACTTCTTGTCCCCTATGAGCGGACGGCAGACCTTATAGATATGATCCACCGGAACCTCAGTGGCCCCTATGTGCTGAGTGATGAGACCCGCCTCTCGCTGGACCACCGCGCTCCCGCGCACTCGGTCCAGCAAGGAGGTCTTGCCGTGATCCACATGACCCAGGACGCTCACGATAGGCTGTCTGGTCGACATGGAACTTCCGATATTGGAATCGATATTAGTATCTTTGCCACCACCCGGACGGACCGTTGAGAGTCTGTTTTACGGATCAGGAGGAATAAGTTTAATATTGTGGAAGATACCTCACACATTGTGGTAAATACTTCACATTTTGTGAGGGAACATTCACAAGAGGGATACTGATGTCTATACGCTGGGTGCGCCCTGGTTTCGAGTCGATCGGGTTTCTGATGCATATCGTTCAATCCATGGGGGTGGTGCGATGAAGGCTATAGAGATCGAGCACCTGGGGAAGAGCATCGCCGGCCATGAGATACTGAGGGACGTGTCCCTGGATGTCCAACAGGGCGACATCTTCGCCTTCCTCGGACCCAACGGAGCGGGGAAGACCACCACGATGCGCATCGTCCTAGGGCTGCTGAACGCTACTGCAGGGAGTGCGTTAGTATTGGGGGAGGACCTGTCCACGTCCAAGGAGATGAGGCGGAAGGTGGGCGTGCTGTTCGAGAGGCACGGTCTATACGAGCGCCTGACGGTGAGGGACAACCTCGACCATTATGCACGCCTCTTCGGCATCGGTGATCGGCAGAGAAAGGTGGAGGAGGTCATGGAGGAGGTGGGGATAAAGGATCGTGGCGATGACGCGGTGTTCACGCTGTCCACCGGCCTTAAGAGGAGGGCGGGCCTGGCGCGGGCCCTTCTGGGCGAGCCCGAGGTGCTGTTCCTGGACGAGCCGACGAGCAGCCTGGACCCCCAGGCCCAGAAGGATTTCCGCACCATCATACAGGACCTCGGTCAAAGGAGAAGGATGACGGTGTTCCTGAACACCCACAACCTCGACGAGGTTCAGAGGATCTGCAGCCGAGTGGCCATCCTTGACCGCGGGAGCGTAAGGCTCAGCGGGACCATGGAGGAGATACGCTCGCCCAAGAGCATGGAGGTGGAGGTTGTGCTCTCCGATGAGGGTGCAGCGAGGGAGGCGGTGTCCCGACTTCTCACTGACAGCAGGGTCATGGAAGCAGAGAGCAGAGGCGCCACCGTGGACATGTCCCTGCAGAGCCCCATATGGGTCAAGGAGCTCGTGGAGTGGGGGTGGGACGTCAAGGAGTACAGAATAAGGAGCCGCACGCTGGACGAGGTGTACTTCGAGGTCCTGGGGCAGGGGGCCACCGCATGAGCGTAATGCTCACCGTGGCCAGGAAGGAGCTGTTGGAGCTGCAGGCCAACAAGCGGGCGCTGATATCGATCGCTATATTCGCCATGCTCTTCGCCTGGCTCAACTCCTCGGCGTTCTCCGAGCTCCAGTGGATATTCCTTTCCACCATGATCGGCATGTACGCGTCCTTCAGCCTCTCGGGGCAGGCGTTCAATCAGGAGAAGATGTCAGGCACGTTGGAGACCCAGTTCTGCGGACCGGTGGACATCCGCGACCTGTGGTCCGGCAAGATTCTGGGAACGCTCATACCGGCGGTCGTCATATCCTACCTCGCTGCCGTCGTGAGCGTTATCCTAGTCCTGGGGGAAGGTCCGGTGGCCATAGGGCTGCCGGCGGTGGTGTACATCGCGGCCGTGCTCCCCGCTCTGGTGGCGTCCTTCATCGGCCTCATGGGGTTCGTGCAGCTGAACTTCGAGGCCCGCACGACCCGGATGGTCAGCGTGGGCGTCATGGTGCTGATCTTCTCCATGCTGGCGGTGTTGATCTCCCTGCCCCAGAACAGCGCGGAGGTCTCGTGGCAGAGCCTCGCCCTGTTAGGCGTTGCCGCCGCCGGCCTGCTGGCAGTGCCGGCAATGCTGGTTAACCGCCTCAGCAAGGAGCGCATCATACTCACCAGTGAGGGATGATTATGGACCGTGCAATCAGGATAACGTTCGTCGCCGGGTTCATGCTAATACTAGTTACCATCACCATGATCGTGTTGGAAATGGGGGGCGATACGGCCATAACGCTGATGATCTCCATCGGTTGCGGCCTCCTGTTCTTCGCCATTTTCCGCTGGAGATTACTGAGGACCGGGGAGATCTTCAGGGACGAGAGGACGCAAAAGATACACAACTCCGCCATGGCGTTCTCATGGTGGATCGCCTACCTCATGCTGGCCGTGGTGACCGTCCTGAGCATCGCGAACGTGATCGACATCCCCCTCGAGTCGTTCACCACCATCATGTTCTTCATCATGATCGGCTCCTACTGGCTGTTCAAGAGGTACCTCTCAGCGAGGGGAGAGGTGGCATGAGGAACCGCATCAAGGAGTTCCGGGCGCGGTACGACATGACGCAGGAGCAGCTCGCCAGTAAGGTGGGAATCTGCCGTGAGACCGTCGTGTACCTGGAGAAGAACGCCTACAATCCCTCACTGAAGCTCGCGCACCAGATCGCCAGGGCCCTGGGAACGACGCTTGACGAGCTGTACATCTTCGATGAAGAGGATGAAAAAATAAAGTGATCTCGGGCGTGGCCCGGAAACGGTTTACTCTAGATACCAGGGGTCCAGGCTGCGGTTCCAGTTCTGGAGCTCGTAGTCGTTGAAGAACAGCTCGATCTCCCTTCTGGCCGACTCAGGACCGTCGGAGCCGTGGATGAGGTTCCTACCGGTCTGCTGGGCGTAGTCGCCGCGGATGGTGCCCACGGCGGCGTTCTGGGGGTTGGTGGCGCCCATCATGGTCCGCATGGCGGCGATGATGTTCTCACCCTCCCACACCATCACGAGCACGGGGCCGGAGGTCATGTACTCGATGAGGCCAGGGAAGAACGGCTTGCCCTTGTGCTCACCGTAATGGCGCTCCGCGAGCTCCTTGGGTATGCGCATGAACTTCATAGCCACGGGCTTGAAACCCTTGGCCTCGATGCGTGCCAGGATATCGCCCATGAGCCCACGCTGGACAGCATCGGGCTTGAGCATCACGAAAGTGCGCTCCATGGTAGGCTCACTCCTTCTTCTTAGGAGCGGACGCCTTCTTCCGGCGGACCTTGCTGGCGGTGATCTTCTTGATCTTCTCATCAGCAGGGGCGGCGGCCTCTTCCTTGGGCGCGGCGGCGGCAAGGGTGATCTCCTTCTCCCTCTTGGCCGCGCGGGTCCAGGTGGTCCTCCGGGGGATCCTGCCCAGCTCGATCATGTTCTTGTAGCACTTGTTGGTATCGAACGATAGCACCGTGCCGTCCTTCTTGACGAACAACTTGCCGGTGCCGGGTTCCATCTCCGCTCCGCAAAAGGAGCAGACCCTTCTCTCGACCATTCAGATCACCGTATGGATAGCTTGCGGGCCTCTCTGGAGGTCTCTCTAAGCATTAGTATGTCTCCCATGCGCACGGGGCCCATGATGTTGCGGGTGATGATTCTACCCTTGTCACGGCCCTCGAGCACACGCACCTTGACCTGGGTGGCCTCGCCGGTCATACCAGTACGACCGATGATCTCCACCACTTCCGAAGGTATGCTGCTCTCGTCCTCAGGCATGTCAAGTCCTCCAGGCTCACTGCTTCAGCTTCTTCACCTGCTCGGAGAAGTTGTCCAGCAGGGGCTTGGCCTTTCCAGCGTCCAGTATGGCGACCGAGGCGGTCGGCTTCTCAAGGCCGACGGCGTGTCCCAGTTCGGCCTTGGACGGAACATAAGCGTAGATGACATTGCGCTCCTCGCACAGGAGGGGCATGTGAGCAAGTATCTCTGGGGGCTGAACGTCCTCGGCCATGACGACCATGACGGCATCTCCCCGCTCTACCAACTTGGTAACCTCGTTGGTCCCCTTGCGGATCTTTCCGGTGTCTCGGGCGGCCTCTACAATCTCGTAGGCCTTGTCCGATAGCTCCTTGGGCATCTCGAAACGAACGAACATTGCTTTTGCCATTTTTTCACCTCATTCGGATGTAACACATCCTCATCATTCATCGGTTGCACGAGAATGCAAACAGGCCAAAGAAACGGCCGTATTTATAATTACTTCCACCATCGCCCGCGGCCCAGAGTACAGGACGAAGTACAGATGCCGTCGCTCCTCTGGTCATGGTCCGATGGACCTATCGGGAGGGAAGCATTCGCCCGTCATTTCGCGTACCTCCGTCAGCCACTCGGAACGCTTCTCGCATGTGCTAGTAACGATGACACTGAACATCCGGCGATGGAACGTCCTAACTCCGCAGAGATCGAAGATGCAGCTTTTCCAGATGGCCTCCAACGGGTCGCCGAACACCGCCCTCTCCCTGTCCATGGGGGTGTTCGAGGTGTTGAACACCAGCGCAACCTTGGCCTTCAGCAGCCCTTCGGGCACGCCCTCTCCGCCATCACCCTCCACGAACTTGTAAGCGACTCCGGGACGCACCACCCTGTCCACCCATCCCTTTAGGACGGCCGGAGGCTGCCCCCACCAGTTGGGGTGGATGATCACTATCCCGTCGGCCTCGGCCAGCTGGCGGCAGTGCAGGGAGAGGCCTTCATCAAGGGTCGCGCCCTTGGGGATCTCCTGCGCCGGCAGCAGGGGATCGAACCCCTCTGCGCAGAGGTCATGGAAGTTGACCGCATGACCGTCCTTGCCTAACTGCTCCAGCACGGTACTGGCGATCGCAT
Source organism: Methanomassiliicoccus sp. (assembly GCA_012719175.1). Lineage (NCBI taxonomy): Archaea > Methanobacteriati > Thermoplasmatota > Thermoplasmata > Methanomassiliicoccales > Methanomassiliicoccaceae > Methanomassiliicoccus > Methanomassiliicoccus sp. The sequence goes on along the minus strand of JAAYAX010000011.1, from coordinate 240,778 downwards.
GATTGAAGCTCTCAGGGCTGGGGTGAGCGAGCACGACGAGTATGTTCATCGCTGGAGTATCCTGCTCCCTCAAGAAGAAGGTAATCGTATGCCGCTGTGTCGTCCCGGCAGCTTGCTTTTCCCGCGATTTACAACATCCCTCGGACGGCCTTTACCGAATCCCTCAGCGCCTGCGGCGTCTTCACTTCCACAAGCACACGGACGTCATGCTTCTGGGCGAAGGACAGGTAGCTAGGGATATCGAGTATCCCGGTGCCTGGCACCTGGTGGTCGCTCTTGCCGTTGTAGTCATGGAGGTGCATATGCTTCACCCGGTCCACATGCTTGAACAGCAGCTTTTGCTCACGGAAATCGCTCCGGGCATCGTGGCCTACGTCCCATGTCAGGTAGAAGGAGTCCATGTAGCACAGCTCGTCGATGGCCTGGACGATGAACGGGAGATCGAAATTGTTCACGTTCTCGGTGCATATCTGCACCCCCGAGGCCTTGGCCAGGGGGATTATCTCTTTGTAGGCCCTCCAAAGGTTGGCCGTGAACTCATCGATGTACTTCTCATAGATCCACACCCGGCGGTCGGGGAGGGTGAAGTATATGCCGGGGCTCATATGCATGTTGATGACGCTCACACCCGCCTGACTGGACCAACCCAGGGCCTCGCGCATGCGGCTGAGATGGCCGTCACGCACCGTCGGGTGCAGAGAGCCCAGGTCCAGCTCGTCCGGGGAATGCAGCGTGAACTCGATGCCCGTGCTCCTGGAGATGTCCCTCACCTCCATCGGGTCGAGAACCTCGGGGCAATTGTCGGGCATGTTCATGTTCAGCTCTATGAACGATAGTTCCAGCTCCTGGCATAGGTCGACCAGACGGTGAAGGTCCGGCATCTCGATGAGCGCGGGCATGCCGAGGGAGAAGGACATGAGGTCCAGGACACAGTTGCGGTAATTAGTACTTGCCCCTTGCCATGTCATATCCCGTACAGCGGGTCACCGTCGTGCGCCAGCACCTCCTCATGCACTGGTACGGGACATGGCGGGCTCCCTGGCTCCTCCCCGTAGTGGGCCCTCCACTTCTCGCATAGCCAGCCCTGAAGGGTCAGTATGTCCTCCTCGCTCATGTGCTTGAACCGTCCCTGGAGCTTGAGGTACTCGGTCACGGGAGCGATGCTCTTGGGCTTGTACGTCACCTTGGGCACGCCGTTCACCACCTCGTACAGCGTCCACATGCCAGTGTCCACCGCCAGGCGGTTTATGCTCACGCCCTTGGAGGGCTCGATCCTCCAGCCCGGAATGCAGGGGGTGAGGCAGTGCAGGAAGCGGAAACCCTTGGTCTCCTTGGCCTTCTGGACCTTGCGTACGAAATCCGTGAAGTGCGCCACCGACAACGTGGCCACGTACGGCACGTCGTGATCGGCGACGATTCGGGCGATGTCCTTCTTGAAGTAGCGGTTGCCCTTGACCACCTGGCCCACGGGCGTGGTGGTGGTCCACGCCCCGAAGGGTGTCGCCGATGACCTCTGGATCCCGGTGTTCATGTAGGCCTCGTTGTCCAGGCATACGTAGATGACGTCCTCGTTGCGCTCGGCGGCGCCGGATAAAGCCTGCAGCCCGATGTCGAACGTGCCTCCATCGCCGGCCATACCCACGACGGTGGCATCCACGCCCCGGCGGCGCAGCGCGGCCTTTATGCCCGCGGTCACCGCCCCCGTGTTCTCAAAGGCAGTGTAGAAGTACGGTATCTTCCACGAGGACGTGGGGTACAGCGCGCCGAACACTACGAGGCAGGAGGCGGGGACGTACACCACGGTGTTGGGGCCCAGCATCTTGGCGATGTTCTTGGCCGTGGCCGCGTACCCGCACCCCGGGCAGGCGCCATGGCCGTGCATGAGCATGTCCTCGCGGGGCACGTCCTTCATGCTGCTCATACGGTTCATCTCTGCTCCCCCCTCAGCGCGTGCCAGGTACACTCCCTGACCTTCTCCCCGGAGGCGTTCCCCTCGACGATCTCGTACATCTCCCTCACCATCTCCACCGTGATGTCCCTGCCCCCGATCCCGGCGACATGGTCCGTTATCGGCACCCCGCTCCCGTACAGCGCGTTGCGCATCTCGGTGAACACAGGACCGTAACCGTTGAAGGCGGCAGAGCGGTCGAACACCCCCAGTCCCTTAAGGTGTGCTGTCGCCAGTCGCAGCTCCTCTCCCGGGAAGGGGCGCATGAACCGCAGCTTGATCAGCCCCGCCCTCGTCCCTTCGGCCCGGAGCTGGTCCACGGCCTCGCGGGCTATTCCGGCCCATGTCCCCGCGCCCACGAGCGCTATCTCCGCATCCTCCATACGATACTCCTCGAACAGGCCGCCATAACTGCGGCCGGTCAGCGCCGCGTACTGCCGATCCACCTCCATTATCACCGGCTTGGAGGCTTCGACCGTCCGGTCCTGCTGGTAGCGCATCTCCGTGGCGAACTCCGGCGGGGTTACGGGGTTGATCATGAACGGTTCCCTGGGGTCCAGGACGTTCACGGGGACGAACTTGGGGAGGAAACTGTCCACTATCGACCGCTCGGGGATGTCCACGCCCTCGACCACATGCGAGAGGATGAAGCCGTCCAGACACACCATGATGGGCAGCATGACGCGGTGGTCCTCGGCGATGCGGAAGGCCTGGATGGTCATGTCCAACGCCTCCTGGTTGTCCTCCACGTACACCTGCAGCCAGCCGCTCTCCCGCACCGGCTGGGAATCGTTGTGCTCCGTCCATATCCCCGAGGCCGCTCCCAGGCTGCGGTTGGCCACGGCCATCACCACCGGCAGACGGCTAGGTGCGGCGGCGAAGAGCATCTCATACATCAGGGCCAGGCCCTGTGAAGAGGTGGCGGTGAATGTACGGACCCCTCCCGCCGATGCGCCCACGGCCACGGACATGACTGAATGCTCGCTCTCCGCAGGTATGAAGTCAGCGTCCATGAGGCCGTCGTTGATGAACTCGGTGATCTTCTCGATGATGATGGTCTGGGGCGTTATCGGGAATCCCGGCACCACCTCCGCCCGGGCGAGCATGGCACCGTATGCCACAGCCGCATCCCCGGTGATGGTCCTGACTACCATGTGTGCGCCCCCTGGACCATCTCGACGGCGTTCACCGGGCAGATGTCCGCACAGATCCCGCACCCCTTGCAGTGGTCCATGTCCCAGCGCATATAGTCGTCGTCAAGCCTGATGACCGCGCTATCGGGGCAGGACCACCAGCAGCGGAGGCATCGGATGCACTTCTCCTTGTCGTATCTCGGCGTGGACCACTTCCACCTTCCGGTGAGGTTCTGGGAGGAGGAGGCGGGACCTATGGCCACACCTTCGAAGGTGTCCGACCTCAGCGAGTTGCCGATGGGGATGTCGTTCCATTCTGGAGCCCATTCCGCGATCTTGCCGTACTCCTTCCTTCCCTGTGTGCGACCGATGACGGTAGAGTCGTAGGCCGCCCGTGCGGCCTCGCCGTTGAGCATCCCCGCCCTTGCCCCCAGCTTCTCACCGAAGCGGTCCTCGATGGCCTCCACGATGCTCTCCAGGGGAACGACGTCCCACACCTTGGCCACAGCGCCCAGCATGGAGGTGTTGACGACCGGCATCTTCAGTACTTCCAGCGCCAGTGCCGACGCGTCCACAGTGCCGCATATTGCGTCCACTCCCTTACCCAGGTCCACCTCCTCGGGGCGCTTGGTGGTGTTCATGACCACCCTGCCTTCCACCTTGAGGCCGGAGGCGATGTCGGCCATGTCCGACAGCGACTCGTCCATGATCACCAGCAGGTCAGGGTTGTGCACCTGGCTCTTGGTGCGGACCTTCTTGGTGTCGATGCGGGCGTACGCCTGAACTGGCGCGCCCCTGCGCTCCGCCCCGAAATAGGGGAAGGCCTGCGCATGGAAGCCCGATCTCACCGCTGCGTCCGCAAGGGACTGTGCGGCCATGACCGCACCCTGCCCGCCCCGCCCGTGGAACCTGATCTCGTACATACCTCACACCATGGTCAGAAAGGAAATGGAAGGATAAGAGGGGTTGGCCTGTTACCATACCACCTAGGACCTCAAAGGACTTCCTTGAAGGAAGAACCAGAGGCTCCGCACACCGGGCAGCGATCCGGTGCATACTCCTCGATGTTTCCGCAGACGGGGCACAGGTACAGCCTCTTCGCCGGGATGTCCATGTTCGCACTGACGCTGTGAACCGCAGAAAGGTACAGCTTTTCGTGGACCTTCTCCACGTTGTTCGCGAGTGTGAAGGAGCGCAGGGCGTTGATGTCGCCGTCCTTCTTGGCCTGCTCAATGAATCCTGGATACATTGAGGTGTGCTCGTACCTCTCCTCATCGATCGAGTGCCGGAGGTTGTCCGCGGTAGACCTCACGCCCTTAAGGACGGAAAGGTGCATAAGCGCGTGTATCGTCTCGGCCTCCGCGACCGCCCGGAACAGCTTCGCCACTTGTGGGAACCCTTCCTCCTCCGCCTTCTGGGCGAAGGCAAGGTACAGTCGATTGGCCTTGGACTCTCCCGCGAAGGCCTCCTGGAGATTCTCTACCATCGATGCCATTCTGTTACCGGCACCATCGACGGTGCTCTCCCTATTTGATGATTATACTCAATATGCAACTAGATCGGCATCTCATCAATGAGGTCCATCCAGTGAGAGTATTGCTCCGCCTGTCCCTTGACCGCCTTGGAGAAAACGGACTGGATGCGTTTGGTGATAGGCCCGGGGACGTTCTTTCCAATGGGCAGGCCGTCGAGAGTCCGTACCGGCTGGATCTCCGCCGCGGTGCCGGTCATGAACACCTCGTCCGCGACCAACAGCTCCGCCCTGGTGATGCTTTTCTCCTCTACCTGGTAGCCAAGGTCTCGGGCGATGATCATGACCGAGTCCCGGGTTATCCCTTCTAGGAGGCCGTCGGACACACCGGGTGTGTAAATATTACCATTTCTGACCATGAACACGTTCTCCGCCGACGCCTCGGCCACCAGGCCGCTGTGGTTGAGCATCAGCGCTTCGTCCGCGCCCTGCCGCAGGGCCTCCTTCTTGGCGATGATGGAGTTCACGTAGTTGCCGCAGATCTTGGCGGTCAAGGAGGTCGATCTGCTGGTGGGCTTTTCCCAGGACGAGGTGATGAGAGATGCTCCGGCGGAGCCTCCCTTGATGTACTTGCCCATGTGGATGGTCATGATGGCCACGTGCGTGGGGACGTTGAGGGCGCTCAATGACAGATCACCGTTCTCGCCGTAGAAGGCCAGTGGACGGATGTAGTCGGCCCGGGGGCCGTTGGCGCGGCACACCGCCTTAACGGCTGAGCACAGCTGGTCGACGGAGTAGGGAATGTCCAGCCGCAGGACCTTGGCCGAGTTCAGGAACCGGACCATGTGGTCGCGAAGCCGGAACACCTCCCTCCCTCTGGGAGTATCATAGACCCTCAGGCCCTCGTACACACCCCAGCCGTAATGAAGACCGTATGACAGGATCGAGACCTTCACTTTTTCTTCGTTTAACAATTTTCCATCGAACCAGACCTTGGTGGCGTTCGCTGTCATCTTATCTATTCCCCATTCCAAATGGGACTTACATAACGCCGTTTATTAAAAAGAATAGGTCGTGGTTACTGCGGGAGGGGAGGGAGATTCTCCTCCTGCAGAACCCTCTTAAGGAATTGTCTGGTACGTTCGTTCTTGGGGTTTATGAGCATATCTTTTGGTGGGCCTTCCTCAAGGATCAGACCTTGATCGATGAAGATGACGTGGTCCGCCACATCCTTAGCGAAGCTTATCTCATGAGTGACCACCACCATGGTCATGCCCATGTCCGCCAGCTTCTTCATGACCTCCAGTACCTCCCCGATGAGCTGGGGATCGAGGGCAGACGTGGGCTCGTCGAACAGCAGGACCTTGGGGTGCATTGCGAATGCACGCGCGATCGCCACACGCTGCTGCTGCCCGCCGGACATCTCCCCTGGGTAGGCATCCGCCTTTTCGATAAGGCCGACCTTTTCCAGGGCTTCCATGGCCAATTTATCGGCCTCCTCCTTGCTCAGCTTTTTCACCTGTCGCAAAGGCAAGGAGATGTTCTTCCTTGCGGTCAGGTGCATGAAGAGGTTGAAGCTCTGAAAGACCATGGTCATCTGGGACCTGACCATATCGATGTCTATGTCCTTGCCGATTATGCTGTTCCCCTCGAAGAGGATGTCGCCCGAGTCTGGTTCATTGAGGCGGTTTATGCACCGGAGCAGAGTGCTCTTGCCACTACCTGATGCTCCGATGATGGCAATGACCTCTTTAGGCATCACCTTCATGGATATGCCTTTCAGGACCTTGTTATCTCCAAAGCTCTTTGTTAAATCTTTGGTTTCGATCACCGGAATGGCCATGTTCACTCACCTACCATGTACCCGGGTATTCTGAACCTTTGCTCCACGAACCTCATGATATTGGATGTGAACGTTGTCAGGGTGAAGTAGATGAGAGCAACGAACAGATAGGTTGTGATGGGTTCGAAATCCCATACCACTACTCTTGTGCTGAACCATGTGATCTCCATGACGCCTATGGCATAGGCCAATGATGAGTCCTTGATGACCGTAACATATTCGTTCGTCATCGGAGGAATGATGAGTCGGAAGGCCTGGGGCAAGATCACATGACGCATTGCTTGAAGATAGGTCATGCCAGATGATCTTGCAGCTTCCAGCTGTCCTCGTGGGATCGATTGGATCCCACCCCTTATGATCTCCGCTTGATATGCTCCGCTATTGATGCTGAGAGCGAGGATAGCAGATATCGTAGCGGACTCCAAACCTCCACCCAGACCCATCAATGGTGTTAAAGAATAATAGATAAAGAATATCTGGATGAGTAGAGGGGTCCCTCTCAGGATCTCCACATAAACGGTCGCGATCCCATTGATTATGATGTTACGGGAGATGCGAGCTAGGCCAACGACGATACCTATGCTGAACCCGACCACTATGGAAATTATGCTGATGAAGACGGTGGTCTGAGCGGCATCGATCCATCCGAAGGTGCCACCTCCACCGATGTAGTTATTATTCACGGGTTGCTGGAGCATTACATAAAATGCAATGATGATGATGACGACAAGGGCGATCTTGCTCAACACTGACTTATGTGCTTTAATTTGCTCCTTAAGCTCCTTGACATCCATATTGTGACCTGCCTAAATGATAAAATATGGAAAAGATTTGAGGGGGAGGCCTTAATTCAGACCCCACTTTATCCGCAGCTGCTCCATCTCCCCGTTGGCGATCATGGTGTTGATGACATCATCGATTATGGCCTTCAGGTCGGTGGACTCCTTGTTGAGAGCCACACCATAGGGCTCGTAGCTGGGAATGACCCCGGAAACCTTGAGGGCTCCGTCAGATTGCCCAGCATACTCCTCTGCTGTTGGCTTATCGATGATGAACACCTGAGACGCGCCTATGGTGACGTCCTGAACACAGCCTGCGATCGTCGGCAGGCTCTTCACCTTGCTGGCCGGAATAATGCCAGTGTCAGTATATGTTTCCTTGATCCATAGTTCAGAGGTCGTTCCAGTGTTCACAACAATACTGGTTGCGTTCACCAGGTCGTCCACTGTGTTGAGAGTGTTGGTACCATTCTGGACAAGCATGCCAAAGCCTGCCTCGGCCATATAGTACGGAGTGCTGAACAAGACGGTCTGGTTCCTCTCATCAGTGATCGTCATGCCCGATAGGCTCATGTCATATTGCTTGCTGGCCAAGCTGGCAGGTATTGTGCTGAAGACCACATCACGTACCTCAAGGGTGATCGGCACGCCAAGCTCAGTAGACACATTCTCAGCGATCTTGTTCGCAAGGTCAATGTCGAATCCCAGGTAGGTTCCGTTCAAGGGGTCATAGGATTCGAAGGGGATGAACGTGGCCTCGGTGGCCATGACGATCTTACCCTGAGATTTTATCTTCTCCAAGGCCGTTTGCTCTTTGGCGTCAAAGACACCACCAGCAAAAGCCACAGCGATAAGCGCCACGGCCACAATGATGGCCGCAAGGGCTATCATCATTGTTTTATTGCTCTTTTTTTTCATTGGGGAAGGGGGCGTACCGCCCGTAGAGTCCGACATGTTTTTTCCGATGTTCTGTTATCCCTATTAAAGATGACATCGTTTGTTAGGGCACATTTCTAAAAATGGAAAAGCACAGATGTTCATCGAATGAAGAAGCCCAATAATCGTAAATTCTAATATCAAAAATGATAATTTCAACATCCTGGCCCATGCTACGTTATTCGTTAATTATTATTGAATTGTTCTATCCAGAATAGACTATAGAACTAATGAACTGGAGGTTTACAAGATCATTATCAGATATTGATAATAAGTTCACCTATTGTAAAAAAAAAGTGAAGGTTTAGGCTTGCGCCTTTTTTGGGGTCGCAGTAATGAACTATTTAATCCGATCGTGAGACATTACCGTTAACCTCTTTGTCCAGCTGCATTTCGTTAATGCCGGAGGCATCCAGAGGCTTTCGTCAGGGTCGACAGACCAGTAAGGCAATTAAATAAATCCTCCCTCCTTTATCAGGTTTTGATGGGCGACAGGAAGCAGCTGATACGCAGTAAGGCACCGTTGCGGATCAGCTTCGCTGGTGGGGGGACCGATGTTCCACCTTTCTGTGACGAGCGTGGCGGTGCGGTCCTAAATTCCACTATCGATCGCTTCGCGTACTGCACCATCTCCCCGCGGGACGATCGGGAGATAACCATCCGGTCACTGGACTACGGTGTGGTGGAGAAGTGGCGTGCCAACGGCGATATGTTCACCTATGATGGCAACCTCGACCTCATAAAGGCGGTTCTGAACCACTTCGAGGTATCACGGGGCTTCGATATGTTCCTGCACTGCGAGGCGCCTCCAGGGTCCGGCCTGGGTTCCTCCTCAACCGTCATCGTATCAATAATCGGAGCTATGGCGGAGTGGCTGAACGAGCCCCTGTCCCAGTACGACATCGCCAACCTCGCCTACGTGCTGGAGCGCAAGGAGCTGGGATTGGCGGGAGGAAAGCAGGACCAGTATGCGGCAGTGTTCGGGGGCTTCAACTTCATGGAGTTCAATGGCCAGCAGAACATCGTCACTCCTTTGCGGGTCAAGACCGACATCCTGAACGAGCTGCACTACCAGCTGCTCCTGGGCAACACCGGGAAGACCCGTGCATCCTCCAACATCATCCAGAGCCAGACCGCCGGGTACGTTGGAAGGGACGAGCAGGTGGTGGACGCATTGGAGAACACCAAGCGCCTTGCACGGGAGACCAAGGACGCTCTATTAAGAGGGAACATTCGGCTCATCGGAGAGCTGCTCAACGAGTCCTGGGAGTACAAGAAGCGCTTCACCTCTAAAATATCCAACGACCGTCTGGACATGATATACGAGACCGCGCTGACCAACGGGGCCGTGGGAGGGAAGATCTCTGGAGCGGGAGGAGGAGGGTTCATGTTCTTCATATGTGAGTACGACCGCAAGCACACCGTGGCCAACGAGCTAGCAAAGATGGGTGTGGATATCGTCAATTACAACTTCGACAAGTACGGTTTGCAGACCTGGAGATATTGCGATGAGCATGCTGATCGAGAATGAGCTTCAGGAATCCGCCTCCGTGATCGGTACGGTCGATCCTCAGCAGATAGAGGCAATCGCCCAGGCCATGATCTGCGCGTTCAGACAGGGGTGCAAGGTGGTGTTCTTCGGGAACGGGGGAAGCGCGGCCGACGCCATGCACCTGGCCGCCGAGCTTTCAGGAAGGTACCTGATGGAACGCCCGGCCCTTGATGGAATGGCCCTGACCTCTCTGTCCTCCATCTCCGCCATAGGTAACGATTACGGTTACGAGCGGGTGTTCGTGCGCCAGCTGGAGGCATGCATCCGCAAAGGGGATGTGGCTGTAGGCCTCAGCACCAGCGGGACATCTAGGAACGTCGTCCTGGCCCTGGAACGGGCGAGGGAACTGGGTGCCTTCACGGTCGGATTCACCGGGCCGGGTGGTACGATAAAGGATATGGTGGACCTCGCGTTGACCATACCTACGCAGAGCACGCCGCGCATCCAGGAGGCGTACATGTGCGCCGGTCACATCATCTGTGGCCTGGTGGAGAAGGGAATGTTCGGACACAAGGCGGTATTTGTAGACCGCGATGACACCATCGCCAAGGACGTGCCCTATTGCTCCCGACCAGAGGATCTGCACCTGTTACCCGGGGTCGGTCATTCCATCAGGAGGCTGAACGATGCGGGATTCCTGGTGGTCCTGGTCACCAATCAATCAGGGGTGGGCCGCGGCTACTTCGATGTGGCCTCTCTTGATGCTATCCATGAGAAGTTGAAGGCTGACCTGAACGTGGACGGGGCACATTTGGATGCCATATACTATTGCCCCCACCGCCCGGAAGAGGGTTGCTCCTGCCGCAAGCCTGCCACGGGGATGCTGGAGAGGGCGGTCAGGGACCTGAACATAGATCTTCGCTCCTCTTTTGTGATAGGGGACGGGGACCACGATGTGACCATGGGGCGGGTTGCGGGCTGCCGGACCTTCAAAGTGAAGGGGGGCTTCGACTTCAACGACGCGGTGGACGCCATACTGAAGGAGTAGAGCTCACTTCCCCACGTCCTTGGTTGAGCTGACCTGGCTCCACACCGCCTTGTCACCACGGTCCATCTTCACGTACAGCATGGCATAGATCCGGGCATAGGCCTCCAGGCTCATTGCGGCAATGGTCCGCGGGAGCTCCCGGCTGTTGTCCCTGAGGAAGCCCAAGTAAGACTGGAAAAGCCACCTGGGGTTCCAAGTGGGAATATCATAGTCGTAGATGCGCTTCATGTACTGCTCCCCGATGTTCACCCTGGTCCGCTGCTTGAGGAAGTCGCGGACGGTCGTGGGGCCCTTGTTATGCACGATGGCCTCGGGTACGTACACCGTCCGCAGCCCCTTCTTCTCCAGCTCCATCCGCATGATGTCCTCATCTGACTGCATCGTCGTCGGCAGGGTGATGCCCAGATTCCGGAAGGCCACCAGCTCGCCGACCTTGGGATACAGAAGCGAAAGGCGGTGGTGCATGTCCCAGAGCATGTGGACGGCGAACCCTGACACCGTGCCCTTGTCATTGGTGGGTACTGGCCTTCCACCAGCCATCCCCACGGTGAGGTCGCTGAAAGGCGCGAGGAGTTTGGTTAGGGAGTCCGGCTCCAGAGTGTTGTCAGCGTTCACCAGGACACAAACGTCCCCTTGAGCCTGGGAGAGGAAGAGATTGACGGCAGAGTTCTTGCCCTCCCTCCTTTCCTGCCTCAGCAGCCGGATGCGCTCATCGGACCGGCTGACCTCTAAGACCATATCATCAGTGCGATCGGTGCTGCCGCTGGACACGACGACGATGTCCTTCAAGGAGAAGCCTTCCTCCCTCTGCCCCATGAGCGAACGAAGGGAGCTTAGGATGTTCTTCTCCTCATTGTACGCGCAAACCCCGACGGAGACCGATGCCATCCTGGGTGTCAGGTCTGTTGATGTAAATATTACTGACGGGCATTGTTCCGTCCCTTTTTCCACCATAAGGCCGCGGCCAGCACTACCGTCGCTGTTAAGGTGGCGGCTATGAAGACCACCTGATTCGTCTGGTATCTCTCCTGCCAGTCGTAGTCGATGGTAATGGAGTAGTTACCTGCTGAAGGCAAATAATAACCGTTGACCTGGGAGCCGGACTGATAGTGGAGAAGTGCCTCCGAACCATTGTGTGCGGTCCACTGATCACTGAAGCTTTCAGACAGCTTCAGGAAGGTGGGAGAGGTCGTGCTCACATTGACCACGTAGCTCCATGGGCTCTTTCTCTCATATGTCACGACCGCTTCCGCCAGATCGTCCCCGGTATCGCGGCCGTCGCTCCCGATGGTCACGGAGTACGCACTGGATGTTCTCAGCTCGATGGTCTTTAGCCCTTTTATGAGGTTGACCTCAAAGGCGAAAGAGCCGTCCCCCAGGTCGGTGGCGTCGATAGGAACGCCCTCGATCATGGCCGAAGGAGCGGTGGAGGCGTTCATGGTCCTCAGGGTTATCCTCCAGAGGCCGTCGAAAGGGATCAGCGCGTTCACTGCCAAGGAAGGGTCCTCTGAACCATTGTAGGATAGGCCCCAACCCTCCATGCCTTCCATCAAACCCCAATCCTGTACCCCCATGGCCAGGTCATCCGGCCCATAGACAAAGGTTACCGAACTGGAGCTGTTCTCCAACAGTTCGGAGATCTCCGATGTTTTCTCATCCACATTCCCTGATGGCACGACGAGCATGTCGCTCACACTGCACCATCCGGAGCCGTCGCAGGATAGTTTAACTGTTATTTTAGAAGAGCTCAAACCATACGTATCTACCTTGGTCCAGATCTCCCTGGACAAGGGCGAGTAGGTAGGTACTGCGACCGCACCCTGACCGTCAACGGTCACCGAGAGGTTTCCTGACCCAGGACCGGTCCTATGCCTCAGGTAGACATCGTAGCTGCCAGCTCCACCTGCCGTCAATGGGGCCTCCATGACATTTTGACCATCGGTGTATGCACTGTCATGGAGCGATGACCCGTCCCTCACGGTATCGGAAGAGGTGATCCAATACCTGCTGCTGTCGTCCAAGGTATCTTCCGCATACTCACCAAGATGTACAAGCTGGCCCTCGTTAAAGGCACCGTTCTCGACGAGAAGCTGCAGGAGATCGCCCTCCTGAACTATGATATGGGGCGAGGTGGCCCAGAGAGCGTTAAGTACGGCGCTGTCATCGATCTGCCCGAGCAATACCAGATCTGTATCCGTGAGGTTGACGACACCGCCTGCAATCGCGGTCAAGATGTCGGCCCTTCCACCGGTGGTCAGGGTCAAGGAGTTGGCGGTATGTGCTCTACCATCATAATGTTCATTGACCATGACGGTGGATTTTCCGGCAAGGACCGCGTATTCGCTGAGGCCGGTCATGTTCCTGAAGTCGCTCAGCTCGCCTGCAGGAGAGTGCACCTGTGCCACCACGTAGCGGACACTGGCGGTGTCCCCCAAGAGAATGGGCAGATAACGGTATCCATACCTGTGCTCGGACATCATTGCTCCCCACACAGACCAGTAGTCCTCGCTGTGATCTCCGTAGGCCACCTCCTTGCCGGTCACTATCTGGCTGTAGGAGCCGGGGTCGTTGGTCAGGGTCAGAGGGTACCCATCATACTTGCCCAGCGATGTATCGTAGTAGACGTCCCCGTAAGGAAGGGTGAGGATACGGTAGTCGCCATCGATGGTCGATATGAGCTCGAAGGGTTCAGCGTAGGAATTGGGAAGGGTGAAGGATGACGGCCCTTGGATGAAGACCGAAGAGGACGACACCAGCACGACCATGACAGCGGTAGCGGCCACTAGCTTATCTGATTGCCGCACACGAAGGCTGGGCAATCGGGGGATGCTCAGATTCACCGAGGGACGTTTCTGAAGGTCCGCGATCAGGAGGGCCAACAAAATAGCGTACACCAGGCCTAAGAACATGCCGAAGCGGGAGAAGACCCTGATGCTATCTAACAGAGGGACGTTCTGGAACATCCAGACGAACGCCCCGGACAGAAGCTGGTTCGGACCCAGGGCGAAGAACAGCATCACCAGCCCCGTTCCCGCAAGGGCTAGTTTAAGCTGGCGATGCTCCTTGAAATACAAGGACAATACGGCCAGGATGGGGATCGCTAAGGAAATGATCATCATTACGTCGTCCATACCGTCAACGATGACCCAGCTCTGGACCGTTCCACCACGCATGTGCGAATTTTCCGTGGACCGGAGGGCCAGGGCGGAGAAGATGTCTCGATAGCTCCAGAACTGGGCTTCGCTGAGACGGTAGGACGCGTTAAGGATGCCCGTGCCTGAGGAGAAGCGGGAAAGGGCGGTTGGGATCACCAGCAGGACCAGTGCGATCAATGGATACACGGTGCGGTGCAGCCGCGTCCGGTCCTGGATGAAATAGAGGGCTGACATCACCACGATGAATATGCTGAGGATGAGTATCATGTGGGGAGCGGAGCTGCCGCCGTAAGTGAAAAAGACGATAGGTAGCGCGAGAACTGCCCGGCGATTCTCCTCCACTATAGCCAGGTACAATGTAAGGAACGCGATAGGCAACAGGGCGAAACCTATGGCAAAGAAGTAGTGTCCTTCAAGGATCTGTGACAGAAACACCTGATTGAAGCAGAAAACAATGGCTGCGACCCCTGACCCCAGGTAGCTCCTGGAGATCCTCAGTGCGCATAGGTACATGGCTGCGCCCGCAAGCCAGAAGGAGCCTGCCATTATGATCTTGCACATGTCAGAGGCCGACAGACCCATCCAAGAGGCCAATGTGAACATGGCCGATGGAAGTGGTATGGGGTCGTTCTGAAATCCTAGAGCGGAGTATGGTTCCCAGCTAGAGAACAGACCACCGGAAGACAGGCCCATGTCCCAGGTCATGACCAGCCCCTCGGAGTCGGTACCGGTGGGGAGGGGACCTGAGAGATATCCGAAGAAGAGGACCGCGGTCAACGCGGTCAGGACGATAGCGAACGCCAAGTGCCGCCGCCAGTTCAGATCGCGGACGTATGTCCGCAAAGAAGCGATACGGGGCTGCCATCCCATAATGTCTACAGATTGTGACGGCATTTAATATTTTTCTACTTCAGGGAGGTCCAGACCTCTGGAGGCATATCGCTCACAATTAGATAGTTCAACAATGGCCACAAAGCAGTTCGTGACAGGCCACCAGCAGTTGGTTCTACGACATTGGCAAAGTCTTTTATTATAGGAGGCTTTCGTTGCCAGGACGTAAGCTATGTTGGTCAGCGTAACCATTCCAACACTGAACTCCGCCAATACATTGCGGGTTGCACTGGAATCAGTACGTGACCAGTCTTATCAAGATATAGAGATAACCGTCGTCGACAGTTTTTCGAAGGATGGAACGGCCGATATAGCCAGGGAGTTCACGGATGATGTCATTCAGTACCAGGGCAAGGTCCTGGGGGCGAGGAAAGAAGGTTTCCAGGCCCGTCCTGGTGATTTTCACCTCCTGATGGACTCCGATCAGGTCCTAGAACGGACCACCATCGAGCGATGCGTCCAGTTGGCGGACAGGTACGACATGCTGTGCCTTGAGGAGAGATCATATGCTCCCACTTCCTGGCTGGAACGCCTGTTCGATGCGGACCGTTACCTTCTGCATAAGAACATGGAATCTTACATCGATGCCATCAGCGGAGTGATGTGCCCTCGCTTCTACCGCAGCGATATCTTGGGCAAGGCCTTCGCCAACATCCTACCGGAGTGCATGTCAGATATACATGCCTATGAGGACGCGATAATTTTCTACGAGGCCTCAAAGTACTCCAACCGCATCGGTCTGGTCAAGGAAGGTATCTGGCATCGTGAACCTAAGGACCTGAGGGAGCTGTGGAAGAAGAACTACAAGTACGGCATGGATGTTCGCCGGATGCACGATACGGACTGCTACCAGGAACTGGTGGGCTCGAAGGAACATTTTCGCCGGTTCGATCCTCAGGAACCTATGAGGTCCCTTAAGGCGAATCTGCTGTTGGTACTGAAAGGTGTCCCGTACAAGCTAGGTTATGCCTTCGGTCGTCCTAAGAGATAGGAGCTAAGAGGGCAGGGCATCCTTCTGTCCTCCACAACGCTGTGAAGAAGAGGTTTATGACTGAATCGGATATATCCTCCTCGCTCAGAATGAACTGGTTAGATATCTCGGGAATTCCTAGACGGTTCAAAGCGTTCCTTCTGAAATATAGGGTCGTGCTACTGGGAGCAGCCCTAATTGTCTTGCTGGTCTGCTTCGTAGGATCTAACATAATACTCTCGCCCGGAACCATCATGTACGGGGACTTCAACACACCTAGGGAACTGGATCGTTTTGAGCTTTATCCGATGTGGACAGAGTATGGCCAATATTCAAACCTGGACAAGACCGACCGGCTGCTGGGTTTTGGCATACCCATCAACCTGGCCATGATCATCGGGGTTCCTACTGAGACCTTCATCAAGATGATGATCTTGGGCACCCTGACCGTCGCAGGCCTGGCCTCATACGTGGCCGCCTTATGGATTGGCAGAAAGGCATGGCCAGGAATGGGGGACGTGGCCTTGGTCTTAGCCGCTGTGTGTGTCTCCGTCGTCTACATGTTCAATCCTTGGTCGATGAACCGCATCGAACATTACTTCCTGTGGACAGGATACGCGCTGGCCCCTATCATCTTCATCGGGGCCATGAAAGGGCTCGGTGACCATGACGTAAAGACGCTGGTGCTCACAGGCCTGCTGTGGACGGTGGGATCGACATCGGTCCATTATACCTTGTTCTTAGGTATCCTGATCGCAGGAGCCTTCGCCTATCATGTGGTTGGGCGTTCCACCTGGGAGCAGCGAGCGTCGTCCCTCAAGTCGCTGTCCCTCCTGACCCTGGTGTTCCTTGTCAGCAGCATGTACTGGATAGTCCCTTACATCCTCTCCATCCTGGAAGGTGCCGGCGGACCTTCCAGCGTCCTCACCGTTGAGGTACTGGACATGCTCAGCTTCAATTCCGATCCATTTAATGTGATCAGGGGGGTGGGTTACTGGTGGCCTAGGGTGGACATAGTGGCCCATGGGGGCCTGGAGATCGTGTGGGAGATCGTAAGCCTGGTGGTGCCGGTCGTTGCCTACGCTGCCCTGGTCTTCCGGCGGGACCGACTCACGCTCTTTCTTGTGGGAATGGCGTTGATCTTCACTTTTCTATCCCTGGGCACCAACTGGCCGCTGGGTGGCATCTACGTGTGGCTCACGTTCGATTCTCCATTTGGTTTTCTGGGATGGGTCTTGAGGGACCCGGACAAGTGGTCCGGTCCCTTGTTCCTGATCTATTCCATGCTGATGGTGCTGACCATCCTTGGCCTCACCGATCGCCTCAAGGGTAAGTGGAAATTAGGCTCAGAGATGCGTAACGAGGCCGTGGCCGCGGGGGTTGTGGTGGCCATGGTGCTCTCTTGCTTCGCCGTTTACGCGGGACCCAGTGTCAACGGTTACCTCAATGACATATATGCTCCAGTGGAGATACCGTCCGAATACCTGGACACCAATGATTGGTTGGCTAGTCTGGAAGGGGATTTCAATGTCCTGTGGCTGCCCACCTCGACCGGTCTCGCCACGAACTGGACCACAAAGATGGTCGCCAACCTCGATAACATGTACTCTGGAAAACCGGACATCGGGGGTACCTCGCTTTATGGAGCATATTACCGGTCCTTCCTGAGCCAGACCCTCGCTGAGAACAAGACCGATCACTTCGGGCGGTACCTGTCCACAGCGGGCGTGAAGTACCTCGTCCTGAGGGACGACATACCCTCCTTGCTGGACCTGACCCAGGATATGAGATCATCCCTGGCCTGGCAGAAGGACATGACCCTTGTTCGCGATGATGGGGCACTTCATGTGTACGAGGTGATGGGGGAGGCGGTGAGAGCCTATGCCACCGAGAACAAGGTGACCGTCCTGGGCAGCCTTGACGATCTTCGCGCCCTGAATTGGGTCGATGGTTTCGATCCCGTTCGTACAGGGATCCTGTTCCCCCAGCAGGAAAAAGGATCGTCATTCTCCACCGGGACGTTGCTGATATCCAACGCGCAGACCGAGGACCTGGTGCTTCTGGAAGGCAAAGGTCAAGTGATCTCTCCCTTCGACAGCACCGACCATCACGATCCCGACAGCATGTGGTCAAAGGCCTCCACCCTGGACCGGCTGCATGCCAACTGGAGGGATTACCTACTGCAGATGGGGATCGAGGGATGGGACCTTGACTATGGGCGAGGCCTGGTCTTGACGTGGGCCAACAGCACCGATGCGGGTTCGGTGTTGGACCTATCCGTGAAGGTGCCTTCGGAGGGTAACTACTTGATATCCACGCGGTACCTGGAGAACGTCCAGGGGGGCTCGTTCGTTCTAGCCCTGGACGGTGAGGAGGTGGCCACCATCGACGCTGGCTCCTCCCTCAACCGATTCCGTTGGTCCACGCTGGAAGACGTTCACATGGCTGCAGGAGAGCACATTCTGTCATTGAGGAACATCGGCGGATTCAATGCGGTGAATCTGATCATGATCAATGATGGGGTCGGATGGGACACGGCTCTCTCGTCGGCAAGCTCGATCCTGTCCTCCTCGGAGAACGTGTACGTAATGGAAGCGGGGAGGAACATGGGGGGTGATCCTGAAGTAAACCTGCATTACAGCGGGCGATACAGCCAAGGATCGGCCGTTTCCCTATCGCCTGGCCAGGAGGTCACGGGCACAATGAACGTCCTGGACGGGAGGGTCCTGAGGATGGTGGCCGTGGGCGATGGCGATATTCAGGTGCTGATAGATGGGACGCCATTCCAGGCGAACGGCGACTTCCTCGACGGCACCTATGTCGGCACTGTAAATCTGACCACCGGAGAGCACCTGGTGGCGGTCAGGAACACTGGAGGTGCGAATGCCATCTTCGACTCCCTATGGTTGCACTCCGCGAACGCCTCAGAGCTGTCCGGGATTTTCGATGATGGCACCGATAGTGTCAACGTTACCTCTGTAGACACTTCCGACCCTACCCACTACCGGGTTCGCTTGAACGGGGACGGAGAGATACTAGTGGTAACAGGGACCGTTTATGATGGGGATTGGGCGCTTTCCTTCGAAGGCCAGGAGGTGGTATCCCGACCGGTGGGGGGATATCTCAACGGCTTCATCATCAACGTCTCAGGGGATGCCGACGTCACCGTCGAGTACAAACCACAATCATGGCTTGCTTCCGGGATCCCGATAGCTGTGATAGGCACGGCCCTACTGGTTCCAGGCCTATTCCTCTGGAAGGGGTGGAGGGGGCAGAGAAAATACCCGGGTAAGGGGGTTTAGAACGACACTGAGACATCAGTGGTAAAGCGCCTATTGACCTCTTCCGTTCCGCTTGCCTCGAACTTTTATGATCAACCTTGTCCCCGCACCAGAGTAATAGATTATGGCACCGGCGATGATGGTAACGAGTGCGATGAGGGAGATGGTCATCCCCAGAATGTAATGCCTGTCAAGGGAGTATGACAGGGAGAGCGATATGTTGCCGCTTCCCTCCATTATGAAGCCGTTCATAGCGGTGTTGACCGGGAACGAGGAGACCGTCTCCCCTCCCTCTGGCGTCACTGACCAAGCTGAATCGAAGGCGTTGTTGAAAATAAGAAAGGACGGCCCGGTGGTGGACAATCTCAGATCGTAAGATGAAGCGCTCTCCTTCTCCATTGACGAGATACCTCCCAACGTGCTACCGAACTCGTTTAGCGAGGCGATGGTATCGCCGGCATTGGCGGAGAACAGGAGAACCTCGCCTGAAGAGTTAGACGGGTCCTCTGCCAGAAATGTAATGTTATGGGCTCCTACTTCCAGATAGACCGTCACGTAGTGGGTTGGGGCGTTCAGGCTCTCCACCTCACTACCATCGAGCCACAATGAAACGTTGCTGTTACTCTGGACATAGAAGCGATAGTAGCCATCCACGAACACTTCGATCTCAGTGTCCATCGCCAGGTATTGGCCTAAGGGTCCTTTCGAGGTGTCGTTGTTCATCACGAGCTCGGTGGCGCCAGTCCTCACGCCGTTGTCCAGAACATAGACCAGGGCCTTCTCTGAAAGCTGGGAGTTATATCTCTCCAGAAGGGAGTTGTACTCGCCTACATCTATGAGGGAGATGAGGTTCACTGCGTTCAGGCCGTCCGTGTTCAATACAGACACTTCATGGGTTCCCGCGGACAGGTTCATCGTCCCACAGTTGAACCATTTCATGACGGTTCCTTTACCTTTGGTCTCCAATCTCACTGTGGTCCCGTCGATTACCACGGTCAGGTTACCACCCTGGGGGCTGCTCAACGTTCTCACATTAAGGAGATATTCACCCCCTGACGCCACCTCGATCTTGCCATCCAGGCGGGGAGAGATGAGCAGCTTGCTGGTGTCATAAATGGAGATGTCCGCTATCGATATGGCGTTAGGCAGTGGCGTGGTGGGACTGGAACCGTGCCATATCTGGATGCTGATCTTCTTCACCTCGGTGTTATTGCACACATAGCTCATCGGCACCGTGCCCCAGGGGATCTTACCACTCCCCAGTCCCGTCATGGGCTTGAACGAGAGGAGGGTGCCGTTCTCATCGTACTCGGCGACCTTGATGTGAATCTCGAAGCCGTTATCGGAGGCCATGTTCATTTTGATGGCGTATGTTTGACCATAGGAGACGTTCACCAGGGGTGAGCAGATGGTCTTCCACCCGTCGGTGGAGTCGAGGAGCTTCACCTTCATGTAGCTCAGCTCCGGAGTATAGGTCATCCGGGCACCGAACTGCTCCATGTAGTTGTTATCGATGAACTCCTGGACCGTGGACCTGTTCGAAAGGTCGAACTGCTTGACCAAAGCGGTGTCGGATATGGGCAGGTCTCGGGGATAGGTCAAGCTAACATTGGTGTACGCCAGCCCCTCGCCGTAGTCCAGGTCCCAATTCTCCAGGCCCATGGTCTTCAAGGCCTGGTACCATTCGTAGTTCGACGGGTTGTACGCCACCAGGCAGGTCCAGGACTGGTCCCCGTAGTAGGGCACGTACTTGAAAGGAGATGATGTGATAGATCTGGAGGCAATCAGATTGTAAGGATAACCGGAACCCATCAGCAGATATGGGGCCTGGTCGTAGACTTCCTCGAGGTCCAGGAAACCTTGGTCCGTCTGGACCCAGCCATCCCAGGCTGCCAGTGCTGCCCCGCCCTCGATACCGTCGAAGCTCAAGGCCAGGTCTGATAAACGGAACAGGTCGCCGAACTCCCCGTTCTCAAGGACCAGGAGCCGCTCCCCGTCCAAACGGATCATGAGATCGGTCTGGTTCCTCAATGACGATTCCATGACATCCTTGGAATAATCGAATTTGTCCAGGATGATGTACTTCACCCCCAAGGGGGCCAGCAGCCCTCCTGCAGTGGTCACGTTTCCGCTCTCAAGGTTCGTTATTATGTAATGAAGGTAGGGGGAGTCGGCCAAGCCCGGTGCCTCGAACCCCATGTATGGGTTGGTAGGCAGATAGAGTATCTTGAAGCCGAGGTCGCCGCCGGAAGCGTCCTGAATGAGGTCAAAGGCCTCAACATAGTCGCTAGCAAGCTCCTCCGGTGCGATCACCCCCCTGCAATCCCCAGTGACCAGGGGCCATGCCGCGATGAGGCTGGAGGCTACCAGGAGCGTTACCAACGACCCCGCGACCACCTTGGTCAGCCTCCGGCCGTCCAGGCGTAACCTTGGCACCTTCAAGTTGAACTTGGACGGCAGTCTGGAGAGGCCAAGGATGGTGAACGATGCCAGGAGTACATATGGGTATACCAGGATGAGCAGCCACTTGTATGAGGTACGGAAGGCGATGCCGAAGGGAGCCTCGAACACCAGTGACTGATAAGCGTCCTTTAAAAATTGGAGGGGGGACAATGGGGCGGAGGCCAGCAATATGACGATCAAGGATATGATGAGCAGTGATATCACGGTGCGATTCCGCCTGAAGAACAGGATCGAAATGAAAGCTAAGGCCGGCAGGACCATCTGCGCGGTCTTCCAGATGCTGTTCAGAAACGTATCGCTGATCAGGAACAGCTCGCGGGAAGGCGTCCAGAAATCTGATTGAAGAATGATGGTATTGTCCAGCGTCGCGTACTTGTTCAGAACGTAGTAGAAGTTGATGGATAGGTTCGAACGGGTAAGGAGGGTGGAGTGGCCCGATGCCGCTAGCGTTGGCACAATCCAGAAGGCGCTCAGGGCAGTGAAGCAGATGCCAGTGATGATGAGGAATCCCACGCTCTTGGACAAGCCCTTGAATCGTCCCAAGACCAGGTACACTAAAAGGATGATCATGATCAGGAAAAGGTTCCAGATCGGCCATCTGGGGTCCCCGGAGGAGGCGGTCATTATGATTCCTGTCAGTACCCCGTGGACCACGATGTCCTTGATGGAACCCTCTGACCTCAGGAACCGTAGCACTACGTAGATCAGGGCAGGGACCAATGCGAAGCCGATGAGGAGGAACAGGTCGACCAAGTAGTAGAAGTTCAGGGGATTGACCACATAAGCTACGGTGGCGGCCCCTGCCACCACATAGGCCAGTTTCTTTTCGGCCCCCTCCTGCTGCAGTATCCTGAAAGTGGCGTAGTAGCAGGAAACACCCATTAGGAAGAATACTCCCATCAACAGGAGCCGCTCCTGGATGGCGGTATCCAGGGGGAGATAGAACAGCCAGGAATACACCAGCATCTGGCTGGGGATGAGGCCCGATTGGGTGTTGTCAAGATACAGGCCGGTCAGGCCGGGTTCGTTGAAGTATGGCCAGGTCAGATCGCCGGTATTGACCACTCCGGCCTTCAGGAGGAACGACAAGAATATGATGCAGGTCAGGGCCAGGGAAATGAGGATCGCAGCGGCAAAAATGTACCGCCTCTCCTCCAACCATGTCCAGATCACATTCCTCATTCCCATATGGACAGAGCCCCTCTCATTGTTTTTTTAGGTTGATCAATAGCTCGTCGACCTTGGACCGCATTACCTCGGGGGAATATGCCTGAGATGCATTCATGCAGCATCTCTGAGAGATATTCTGGCCCTCACGCTGCCGGAAGGTACGAAGGGCCTCGGGAAAGCCTGAGAGGTCCCGGACCATCACGTCCTCCCTGCCCTGGGCGTCGATGCCCTCGATCCCAACATCAGTGGTCAGTATCGGCTTGGAGTATCCCATGAACAACAGAACCTTGGTCTTGGTGCCTGCACCTACTCTCATGGGGGCGACGAAGATGTCCGTCACTGCTATCACTGGATCTATCTTGTCCACATATCCCGTGAACACCATGTTCACTGGCGGGTCGGGGAAGGCGTCAGCCCCCTTGCCCACTATGAGGAAACGGATGTCCTCGCGAACATCCCTCACCCGGTCCGCTAGCTCGTCAACGATGAAATTGACACAATCTTTGTTCTGGACGGAGGTCAGGTCCCCCACGAACGTGGCGACCGTTCGGCCCTTGAGCCCGTACTTATCCCTGAACTCCTCGAGCTCACCGTCAGTCACTGACAGAGGAGGAATGTCCAGAACATTAGGGATCACCAAGGCCTTTCGCCTATCCATGCGCAGGGTGGATTCAGAGAACCCCACCTCCTCTTCCGATACGAAAACGATCACATCACACAAACGATATGCGAAATACTCCAGGGGGCCCCAGGCAATTCGGCGGAGAAGATAGGCGGTCCGATTATGTCCCTTGAAGTCCATGGCCAGCTTGAGGTTGACGCAGTGGGTGTCCATGACGACCTTCTTTCCCAAAAGCTTGCATAGGACGATAGCAAAGGGGAACAGCGCTCCCTCTATGAACACGACGTCGCTCTTCTTTATGAGGTCCCTGTTCCTCCACAGCCCCCTCAAACACACGAGCTGCATCTTGAGCTGTCCCAAGGGATTGAAGGTTATGGTCCTGTTGAGAAGGTCCCCGATACGGTGTTCCCGGTAGACCGCATCATACTCTATCCTATGGTATCTGGTCTCTCCCCCGCCCCGGGGTTCAGCGATATTGAACTCGATGAGGGTGACCTCATCATGCCTCAGCAGGGAGTCCATGAGGTGCCCGATACGAATGCTGTAGCCGTTCGAGTTCGACTCGACCGGACCCAGGGCGATCATGGTTATCATCTTTAGACCACCACTTATTAACCTTCCAATATTGGTTTATTGGGCCAGCTGTTAGGGGATATATCAAGTTAGGGGCAATCGGATAGGCTGCTCCCATGCTTAACCTTCGCTATGGTCCATCAACGTGCGGACACCGTCCACAGTGCCCTTCAGGAAGGGCCTCACCCTTTGCGTCTCACCATCACGCACGTACACCAACACTGTCGGGACCAGAAGTACGAGTAGGTGATAGGCCATGAACCTGTTGGCCTGCCAACGAGTCCCGTTCTTGCGTATGAACTTGTACCTGTTCCTGACCATATAATACTCCTTGCTTTCGGTCACGATGCTGTACGTCTCACGATGCCACACTACCGATCTGGGTACATAGATGATCTTGTGACCGAGTCGCGTCGTGCGTATGCTGAGGTCCGTTTCCTCCCAGTACGTGAAGAAGGACCTATCGAAGCCACCAGTGACATTGAGCACTGACATCCTCATGAGGAAGCAGGCCCCGTCCGCAAAATCCACCATTCCTTCGATGTCATATTGTCCACGGTCCTCCTCGTCCCTCCCCCGCCTCTGCGAACGAACCCTGGCCATATCTAAGAAGCACCCTGCGCAATTGATTATGTTGCTTGAGCCGTTTAGTTCGTAGTACTTGATCTTCGGCGCAGCCATGGCCACATCCTCTGTGGCCTTCATCCTATCCACTAATGGCGATAGGAAGTCGGGATCGACCACCACATCATTGTTCATGAACAGTACATACTGAGGGTCTACGTGCTGGGAGATGAACCTGATGCCAATGTTGTTGCCCTCGGCATATCCCTGGTTCTCCTCGACCTTGATCAACGTCAGCCCTGGACCTTCACGCATAGGCCCATGACCCTCTTCTATCTGGAAGCTCCCGTCCTCTTTTATCTTCACGGTCCGAACCGGCAGGGGCTTGGAGTCATTGCTGTATTTGAAGAACGGCGAGCTGGTCTCCAATTCTCCCCTGCAATATGAGAGGATCTTTTCAAAAGAGTCGTTCTTGGAGCCGTTCTCGACGAGGACCACCTCATAATCACGGAACCTGTTCTGGATAACCGACTCCAGGCACTCTACGGTGATCTCCCACTTGTTCCAATTAAGGATGAGGAAGGCGACCTGTGGGCGCGCGAAGGCCATGCGGCGTATAACGCTCCCTAATTAAAGAAGCTGATTGGTTGGTCTATTAGCCTACTTCAGCCTCCTCTGGCTGGGAGTGAGGTCAGCGGAAAAACCCTTTCAAGGCCTCCGCCATATAGTCCACCATCTCATCCGTAAGACCGGGATGGACACCGATCCAGAAGGTGTCGTACATTATCCTGTCGGTATTGATTAGGTTTCCATGAACACGGTGCACTACCCCCTCCATGCATGGCTGCTTGGTCATGTTGCCCGCAAATAGAAGGCGGGTCCCCACTCTCTTCCTATCCAGGTGCTCGATCAGGGTGTGCCTCTTGGCCCCCTTGCCCCCTGTGTCCTTTACGGTAATAGGGAAACCGAACCAGGAAGGTTCGCTGCCGGGGGTGGCCTCAGGCAGAATAATGTCCTCCTCTAGATCGAAGAGAGCATCCCTCATTCTAGAAAAGTTCTCTTTCCTCCTCTTCACGAACTCCGGTAGCTTCCCTAACTGGGAGAGACCGATGGCCGCCTGCATATCCGTTATCTTAAGATTGTAACCCAGGTGGGAGTAGACATACTTATGATCGTATCCCTCGGGGAGGCTCGCGAACTTGTGGCCGAACCTGTTCCCGCAGACGTTCTCCCTACCGGGAGGGCAGCGGCAATCCCGGCCCCAGTCCC
Source organism: Methanomassiliicoccus sp. (assembly GCA_012719175.1). Taxonomy (NCBI): domain Archaea; kingdom Methanobacteriati; phylum Thermoplasmatota; class Thermoplasmata; order Methanomassiliicoccales; family Methanomassiliicoccaceae; genus Methanomassiliicoccus; species Methanomassiliicoccus sp. The sequence continues at coordinate 215,170 of JAAYAX010000011.1, read as the reverse complement.
GGAACGACTCCAGCAGGACGGCCAACTGGTCGTTGGTCGTGGACACGGCACCCCCCTCGCCCATGGTGATGTGGTGGGCAGGGTAGAAACTGAAGGTCCCGATGTCCCCGTACGAGCCTACGGGGTGTCCTTCGAAACGCGATCCGAGAGCATCGCAGCAGTCCTCGATAAGCCACAGGGAATGCTTCCTGCAAATGCTCTTAACCTTCGTCACGTCGAACGGGTTCCCCAGAGTATGGGCGACCATCACCGCCCTGGTCCTTTCCGAGATAGCGTCCTCCATAGCTTCGGTGTCGATGTTGTAGCTCGGCAGTCCCACGTCCACAAAGGAAGGGACCAGGCCGTTCTGGACTATGGGGTTAACAGTGGTGGGGAATCCGGCCGCGACCGTGATCACCTCATCGCCCTTCTGCAATCTCCTCTCCTTCAACGCCGGGGAGGTCAGACACGATATTGCCAGTAGATTTGCGGAGGAACCGGAGTTGACCGTTCGGGCGTGCCTGGCGCCCACAGCTTCCGCCAAGCGCCTTTCGAACTCATCGTTGAAGCGTCCCGTTGTCAGCCAAGAATCCAAGCTGGCCGAGACCAGGGATCGGATATCATCGGCGTCAAGGACCTTCTGGGCCGCCGGGAGGTAGGTCTTCCCGGGCTCGAACCTACGGCCACCGTTCACGCTATCGAAGTATCTTCCTACCAGCTCTAGGATGGAGCTGCGAAGCTCCTGCGCCGCAGCAGTGGTGTCGGCGTTATGATTGACCAAGGGGTCAAAGGGAAGCTCATCCATGGTCCTACTCCCTGCTCTCAGTGGTGGACATGGAGGAATATTCTCTGATCTGCTGCTCCGAGAACTCGCCCATGTCGTAGCTTTCTGATGTGTCGGCCTTGTACCAATCCACGGTCAGGTCAACCGCCTGATCGAGGAGCAGTTGGGGCCGCCAGCCCAGACCTCTCTTGGCCTTGGTGCTGTCCAATCGGAGCGTTCGCGCTTCCTTCTGCCTGTCCGAGGCCTTGCCAGAATAAACCCAGGAACCTTCACCCCATGATTTGATGAACCTCTCCACGAGGTCCTGGACGGTGCAGTTGCGGTGGTCCGGTCCAAAGTTCCAGGGGCCTGAGAAGGTCTCGTTCTCCAGAAACATCTTGGCCGTCAACATGAGGTATCCGTTCAGAGGCTCCAGCACATGCTGCCAGGGCCTGACAGAGGCGGGATTGCGGACAGGAATGGACTTCCCAGTGAGGAGGCCTCGAACAATGTCGGGCACGATGCGGTCCTCTGCCCAATCCCCTCCTCCGATGACGTTTCCTGCCCTTGCCGTGGACAAGGCCATGGCGTTATCCGGAGTAGAGAAATACGACCAGCGGTAAGATGCGGTCACTATCTCCGCCGCTGCCTTGCTGGCGCTGTACGGGTCCTTGCCCCCGAGGCAGTCCTCTTCAACGTAAGCCCGGTCCCGACCGTCGTTGCTATAGCATTTGTCGCTGGTGACCACGGTGCAGGCCTTAACGCCACCCTCCATACGGATGGCTTCAAGAATATTGATCGTGCCCAGCACATTGGTGTCGAACGTCTCCCTCGGCTCCCTGTACGAACGGTTCACCAGGGTCTGTGCTGCCATGTGGATCACGATTGAAGGGCGGTGCTCGTGAATGATCTCTCGGACCATCTCTCGATCGCAGATGTCCCCTATTATGTTGGTTATCTTACCCTCCAGACGGACGCTCTCGAACATAGATGGTTCTCCCTGGGGGGGAGCGAGGGATAGACCCACAACCCTTGCCCCCAGCATCTTCAGCCAAAGGGACAACCAGGTGCCTTTGAATCCAGTATGCCCGGTGACCAGAACGGTCCTGCCATCGAAAATGGCCAGTGGGCTATCGTCTACCATTTCTTCCATGGTGCAACCCCGCCAGACCAGAGCTTTTCCAGCTGGTTCTTCTCCCTCATAGTGTCCATGGCATACCAGAACCCATCATGCTTGTAGCATGCCAGTTGTCCGTCCTTTGCCAATGATTCCAGGGGTTCACGCTCCCATATGGTCGCATCACCCTTTATGGTGTCAAAGACCTCGGGTTCCAACACGAAGAAGCCGCCATTGATGTAGCTGCGGTCCCCCAACGGTTTCTCATGGAAGTTCTTAACGATATCTCCCTCTCCGATCTCCAGCGCTCCGAAACGTCCCGGTGGCCGCACCGCTGTGACCGTGGCCAGTTTGCCCTTGGACCTGTGAAAGTCGGTCAATTTAGTGATGTCTATGTCCGCCACACCATCACCGTAGGTCAATAGGAAGGTCCCATCGCCCACCATATGCTCCACCCTTTTTATCCGGCCCCCGGTCATGGTATCCTCTCCGGTATCCACCAAGGAGACCCTCCAGGGCTCCACCTCATCCCTGGACACTTCCATGGTGCGGTTGCGGAGGTCAAAGGTCACATCGGACATGTGCAGCATGTAATTAGAAAAGAACTCCTTTATCATATACCCCTTGTAACCGAGGCATATGATAAAGTCGGTATAACCATAGGAGGAATAGATCTTCATGATGTGCCAGAGGATCGGCATGCTCCCAATCTCCACCATCGGCTTGGGTTTGATGACCGTTTCTTCGCTCAGACGGGTACCCATGCCTCCAGCCAGTATTACTACCTTCATGTTGTCATCCCTTGGATCGTCATATCAACCATGCTTCAGGTCCCACTGGTACGGTACCGTCTCCGAGAAGGGGTCCATGCGCTCGATCTCAGAGGGATCATGGGGGATCGAGGAGCAGTTGGCCACGATGGCCATGTTCGTGCCCACGCCCTTGAACCCGTTCCATATCATGGGAGGTATCTTCACGAGCGAGTAATTGTTATCCCCGATAAAGAGTTGCATCACATTGCCCTCGGTCGTCGAGCCGGGCCTATCGTCGTACAGAACTAGCTTGATGTTCCCGGAGACGACAGCATAGTTCAGTATCATCTTTTTATGGCGATGCCATCCCTTTATCACTCCGGGATAGACTGTGGAGAAGTATATCTCTCCGAACGCCTCAAAGAGGGGGTCGTCACTGCGCAGCATGTGGAAGATCGTCCCTCTTTCATCTGGTATACGTCTTAACTGCTTAACCTCCACTCCCGCTATCTCAGCCATGAGTATCAGCCCCCTGCCTCTCTCTTGAGATCATCGATCGTAGAGATCAACCCCTCCCGTAAAGTCGTGCGTGGTGCCCAGCCGATCGCCTTTTTAACCTTATCTATGTTTGAGCATAGGTAAGTTAGCTCCCTTGACCGCTCCGGCAGGGCCCCCCACAGTGGTTCGATCTTCGAACCCATCAGTTCCAATATCATCTCACCGATCGATCGCACTGATGTGGTATCTCCAGTCCCGATATTATAACTCTCGAAGCCCTTTCTCGATAGTTCCTCAAAACCCTCGAGGACCTTTACATAAGCGTTAATGACATCATCTATGAAGATGTAGTCCCACCTCTGTTCTCCCCTGGTCATCGAGGGAGGTGCCCCCGCTTGAATCGACCTTATGAAGCTGGGGATCATCTTCCTGACATTATCGCCCGGACCATAGGGAGGGAACAAACGGAGGTTGACTATACCTAACCCATAGTGGCTGGAATAGAAGCGGCAAGCCTCCTCCGCCTGCAGCTTTGTCAAGGCATAAAGGTTGAATGGGTCCAGTGGATCTGACTCCAACAACGGTGACACTTTCGGGGAGTAGACGAAGCAGCTGCTGGTATTGATAAGGCCGATGTCGCCCTGTGCTCTCACGGCCTCCAAGAGGTTGATGGTGCCCCCGACATTGGTCATGGTGATCTCTGCCACCTCCTCTGGACGGTGCTGAACCACATACCTGGTCGCCAGATGCACCACCATGTCAGGGTGTTCCTCCCTCAGCACCTTGCTGATGCTGGAGAGGTCCATGATATCGCACTCAACGTGATCCTGGATGCCCTGTGCTTGAAGTCGATATAGGTTCCCTCCAGGCCTGACCATGGCAATGGTCTCATTTCCGTCGTCCCGAAGGCGGCGTACAAGGTTCGACCCGATGAACCCGTTGGAACCGACCACCAATACTCGCATGCTCATCCTTCTGAAAGCCCTGACCTATCCCCTGCATGGTTTATAGCCAGAAGAGTCTGATTAGGCCTGGTCGAACCGACAAAGCGATTTGTATTTATAATATATGCTTCGGACCTTTAGAGCTTGCTGGCAGCTCCTTTAGCTACCAAAAGAGATAAGACCATCGACCCAATCCCCTTTCCGGTGAGCGCACATTCGCATACTTTGCTTTAATTGGCGTGACATCCGGAACCCGGCCGGCGGAGGAGCGGAGTGGTATACTCACCAGATCTTGAAACGCCTTTGCGCCAAGGGTCACGAGGCCACGTTGTTCACCAGCGGATACCCCGGGGCGCTGAACGAAGAGGAGATCGACGGCATAAGGGTGGTGCGTCAGGGAGATAGGTTTTCTGTATATCGCCGCGCCAAGCGTTTCTATGAGACCGATCCCGAACGTTACGATGTGATAATCGACGAGATCAACACCGTCCCCTTCATGACGCCCCGGTACGTACGGCGGGGCGAGAAGGTAGTGACCCTCATTCATCAGCTCGCCAGGGAGTTCTGGTACTATGAGATGCCATATCCTGTAGCATGGGCAGGTTATCACTACTTCGAACATCACTGGCTGAAGAAGTATCGAGATACGATGACCATCACTGTGTCAGATTCCACGAAGAACGAGCTCCTGGGACTTGGTTTCAAGGACGTTCACGTGGTCCCGAACGGCCTCAACGTGGACACCTTGAACGCGGTCCCTACGAAGACATCGGAGCCTTCCATCATATTCGTAGGTCGTTTGAAGAAGGCCAAGCGGCCACAGGATGTGGCGGAGGCATATGGCATCCTTAAGGACACTCATCCATCACTGAGATTAACAGTCGTGGGTGATGGATACCTACTGGAAGGAATGCGTGAGAAGTATCCAGACGTGGAATTTAGAGGATATGTCGACAAGGCGGTCCGGGACGAGCTGGTGGCCAGGTCTTGGACCATAGCGGTCCCGGGCGTGAGGGAGGGATGGGGACAGGTGGTGACCGACTCCAACGCCCTGGGGACCCCCGCAGTAGGCTATAACATACCTGGCCTGAGGGATTCGATAAAAGATGGATACAATGGCATACTGGTAGAACCGGACCCCACATCAATGGCAAAAGGCCTTCATATGCTGCTTTCCGAAGGGGACATGAGGACAAAGCTCAGCGAGAACGCCCTAGAGTGGTCTCGGAGGTTCAGTTGGGATAAAAGCTCCCAGGAGTTCGAGGCCCTGCTGAAATGAGCCTAACCGTCCGACCCTTTTAGATGATATCCACAAATCGTACCTTGCAGCCGCAAATTATAAATGGGCTTCTCCATTGATACCCTTCAAACGCATTTGCCAATTCGGACGCCTCGTACATGATCGTAGAAGATGATATTGAAGCCCTCGAAGGGAGAGCGGAATTTCCTGCTCCCTCCGAAGATGCCAATCAGCCTTTGAACGATATTGACGCAGTCGATGTCTCCGAAAGGGGACGTTACCTTTCTAATGAAATTTACCTCATCTCCGTCATCATCCCCTGCTACAACGAGGGTGAGCGCATCTACAGGAACCTTCAGGAGTGCCTGAGGTCCCTGGGAGAGCTTAAAAAGCCTTTCGAGATCATCGCCGTCAATGATGGTTCCAGTGACAACACCTTGAAGGAACTTAACAGGCTGGCGATGGTCCATCCTGAGGTGGTCCCAGTAACCTACGGTAAGAATGCCGGAAAGGGCAATGCTCTAAGGGTGGGGACGCTGAAGGCGAGAGGAGACCTCATTATTTTCATGGACGCGGACCTGGAGATCCACCCCCGGCATGCCGCGACTTTCATAAAAACCATGGAGCGCACTGGGGCCGATATGGTGATCGGTTCCAAGCGTCATCCATATTCCAAAGTGGACTACCCTCCGAAGCGGAGGCTCCTCAGCTACGGTTATCACATAATGGTCCGGGCCCTGTTCGGCCTGAAGCTCACGGACACCCAGCCAGGCTTCAAACTGGCCAAGCGAGAGGTCCTCATCAAGGAGATGTATAAGAGCAAGGTGGACCGCTACGCCTTCGACCTCGAACTGCTAGTGAACGCCGATGCGGATGGCTTCAAGATAGTCGAGGCCCCTATCGAGCTAAACTTCAGCAGACCCCTCGGAGGACGCATAGGCTTCCGATCTGTGAAGAGCATCTTCTCGGAGACCATGGATATTTTCCTGCGCCACCGTCTGAACAAGTCCAGTGATAGGATACCCAAGGCCAGCGCTCAAAAGAAGCTCCCCGACAAGGACCTTCAGTCCCCATAGACCGATCTGTAGACGGCCTTGGTTCGGGCGCCGAGCTCTTCCACTGAGAAGGAAGTGGCATGACGCAGACCATCGGCGATCACCCTCTCTCGTAGGTCTGGATCAGACAATATCATCTCCATCTTATCGGCCATATCCTTCTCGTCGCTGCACTTGACGGTGGTCATGGAGACCTCATCAGGTATCAGAGCCCCTTTTACGGTCAGGACGGGCACCGCGCATGCCTGCGCTTCGATGATGGGAAACCCGAATCCCTCTTGATGGCTGGGGAGAACGAAGAGGGAGAAGGAGTTGTACGTTGCCACCAGGTCATCCTCCCTGACCTCACCCCTGAACTCGACCCGATCGGAGACCCCCAATTCCGTACAGAGGTTCTCCAGGAAGGGACGGTCAGTTCCCTCTCCACAGATAACGAGCTTCAACGGGGAGACGATATCTTTCCTGACATAGAGGGCGTATGCCCTTATCAGGAACTCCACGTTCTTCCTCTTCTTCAAAGCGCCAATGTACCCTATGGTTCCTTCCTTGACCACAGCTGGAAGTGGCCGGAAGCTGGGAGCTAGGGCCTGAGGGATCGTCACTATTCGATCGGCGGCGACCCCGTAGGCTTCCTTAACCTCCCGCTCGGTCTGGGAGGAGATGCAGATGATCTTGTCCGCTTGACGAAGAGCGATCCTGGTGCCGAGTCCGTAGAAGGCCCTGAAGACGGCCTCGGACAGAGAATCAGCAGGGGTCTTGTCCACATGATGCATGGTCACTATCTTCTTCCCCTTGAGCCAGGGGAACATAATGGCCTGGGAATCGGTCACCGCGTGGAAGACGTCAGCCCGGAGCTGGCCTTTCAGTATCCGTATCAAAGGGTGTACGATATCAAAATATGGAGGCGATATCAAGGACCCCGAGGGCATGATGGGCAGGCGAACGTCCTGGTTGGGCAGCAGGGGATCGACCTCCGCCCCCTTGAGACCAGCAACGAGATTGTGCGCATACCTCTCGAACCCGTTCCTCGGTTTTCCATCCAGCCTTCTGCACAGGACCGCAACCCTCATGGAGCCCCGCACCCCTTGATGCAGCCTTTTCTTGCTACAATGGACCCCCACGGGAGGGCCGGCCCACCATATCCGGGCACGGCGTTTTCCTCAGAATTTCGGTCCTTTTCCCCCTCACTGGAGACCGCCTCCTCCCTCTGCACAATATGGACAGGAAATATTGCTGCGGATGACGGGCATATGGGATGAGCCATCTGGAAGAGAAATGGGGTTGTTATTATAGGACTTTCGGTCAAATGGCAGAGGCTTTCATCGAAAACCCTTGTTCGGTGTGTCCTTATCCTCTGATATATAGGGCCAGCTTAGCGGATATGATTGGAAAAAGGGATTAAAACATCATCTGAGCACGGTCATCCAGGCGTTGTCTTTGTTCCCTCCCAGACAAGGAGCGGGGGCGATATTGTCGAAAAGGATATATAACGACAACCGCTAGAGGATTTACGGGCGGCAGAGAACGTGGTGATGTCGACAGCTAATGAACTTTTTACTACTATCATCCCAACCTACGAAGAAGTAAAGAACATAGGTCAGATGATAGGTCGCCTCTCTGAGCTATACTCTGGTATGAACATCCTCGTCATGGACGATGGTTCCAAGGATGGCACCGTACAGGCGGTGGAGGATATCGCCAGTAGAGATCCACACGTCAGGATCGTGGTGCGTGATGGAAGGGTTAGGGGCCTCACTGCGAGCGTGGTCGATGGCATACTCATCACCACAACGCCCTTCTACCTGGTCATGGACGCTGATTTCCAGCATCCTCCCGAGGTATTGAAGGACATGATGTTGGAGCTCGATAGAGGGGCGGGGATGGTCATAGGGAAGAGGCATCACAAGCAGGCTCTAAAAGGTTCGAGAAGGGTCTCCTCGGATGCCGCCCAAACAATGGCACATCTCTACCTACGGCTTCACCGGCAACCGCACCCTCAGGACATCATGAGCGGGCTGTTCGGAAGCCATACGAAAAGCTCCCAGGAGATCATCGAGAAGCATGGGAAGTCTTTCGAAAGTAAGGGCTATAAGGTTCTGTTCGACCTCCTAAAGTTCGTCCCGAAGGATTGTACGGTCAAGGAGGTCGAATACCAGTTCGGCAACCGTAGGGATGGCGCCTCCAAACTGAGCCCCCTCGTCATAACCTCGATCCTTCGCCAGTGCGGTGTCCTGGGGAAGATGGCAGCGGCCCTGGCAAATACGTTCATCCTTAAAAGGTCTGGCCAGGTAATGCTGTTAAGCATGTTCGTCCTGCTCCTCGTCGCCGCGGTTTTCATCTCTGCCTGAGGCTTGCCCGGCACGGCGGGCCGTTTCATATATCTACTATGCTAGAATATGGAGGGGGGCCGGCCAGGAAGCGAGCTGAGCATGTCAGGTAACTTGCTACTCAGGATCAAGGATGTTCTCTACCCAGATCGCAAGCTCCTCTGGGTCATCATCGCAGGTTTCGCCATCAGAATCGCTGTGGCTCCCTGGACCAGTTGGACCTACGACACCTATCCCTTCTATCAGGGAATCGTCGATCAACTGGCCGGACTGGGGCCCTATGGCCACATGGTATATTCCTACCCCCCCGCCTTCAACTTCATCGAGTATCCCTTCAGCATCATATTGTCATTGTTCTCTGACCCCACCCAGTGGGTAACGTTCGTTCCTTCCATGGTGGAGGTGGGACGGGTCACCAACATGGTGGTGCCCGCGGTCACTTCCCCCGGTTTCAACCTCACCTACAAACTCCCCCTCATCCTGGCCGACTATCTCTGCGCGGTCATTCTGTACCAGTTCGTTCGGAAAATAAGGGACGAGGAAAGTGGAAGGCGGGTGTTCATACTCTGGTTCCTCAACCCGTTTGTAATCTTCGTGTCTTCGATCTACGGTAACTTCGATGTTCTGGCTGTCTTCCTGACCCTGCTGGCCCTCTACGCCATGTATAGCCACAGGTATCTAAGTGCAGGCCTCGCCGTGGGCCTTGGAGTTGCGATCAAGCTCTACCCGCTCTACCTGGGTCTATTCTGCTTCGCCTACCTTGTCGGTCAACTGATCATCAACCTCGCATCACGAGATGACCTCAGGGACCGGCTGAAGAGCCCCATCCTGTTCATGATTGGCGCTATCGGTGGAGCATCAAGCATTGTCATCTCCATTTTCCTGAACCCTTCCCTGATGGTCTTCATCAACGGCCGCATGAGCAACAACGACATGGGAGGCATCAATATCTGGGGCCTGCTTCGCACCGGGAACGTGCTCTTGAACGAGAGCTCCACCCTTCCCCAGGACGAGTTCGCTCTTGTGAATACAGTCACCAGCTACCTGATGTTCCTGATACTTTTCCTCATACTTCTCCGGGTCTTCATCATGTTGAGGTCGTCCCACGAACGGCACGAGGAACAGATGATATTCGGCTCGATGTCGGTATTCTTGGTGCTATTGCTGTTCCAGCCAGTGACTCATGCTCATTATCTGCTGTGGGCCCTTCCGTTCCTCCTGCTATGTTCCGTCTATCAACACCGCTTCGAGCACATAGTGTTCGCCCTTTCGGTGGTAGGAGTGGTCTTCTGGATAGCCCTCCAATCCTACATGGCATTTCTCTACCCACTTTCCGTTTACACGGGGGCGGTGCCAACGGATCTGATCAACCAGGTGGTCGTGGATTATTACACTGGATCCGGGGGCATTAGCGCAGAGGGTGCTCGCATCATCCCCACGGTCATAGGGGTCGGGGCCTTGATGTTAGCCCTGCTCCCTGAGAGGTTGGACCCGGTGAAGAGGCTAACGACGTTGCTCAGGAGGCGGTAACATGCGCAATAACCTCGTGGTGGCGCTGACAGCTCTGGTAGCCGTCCTCGCTGTCAGCAGCGTCGCCCTCTCCGGAGGACCGCCGCCCAGACCGGCCCTCTCCTTTGAGGAGGTCGGCTCGGGCCAGATGGTCCTGGACTACCGCATCCCTTCATCTAGCCATGATCAGAGCTATTCGGCTTTTATGCTGGGGACCAATAGAGCAGGGGACGGCGATATTTACGTACTGGTCACCGAGAGCTTGGACTTCGATGTCAAGGTGTCCCAGTACACCCTGGTTGACCATCTCAACAACGAGCTGCGATTCTGTGGTGCGAGCACGGTGTCCTCCATCATCAGCACAGACAGCCTGCCGAAGGTGTTCTCCGATCCCCAGGCGGTGCTCATATGTGGGCCCTCGACCTCCCTCCCGGACTTCTACGCCGCCCCGGCCCTGAACTGGGTGGAGAAAGGAGGGCTCTGGATAGGGATAGGGGAGAACTCTGTACCGTTCATTTACTCCCGGTCCAACGAAAGCAGCCCCAACACCACCATGAGGCTAGACTTCACCGAGCTTTCATACGACAGCGGCGTGAACAGCAGGTCCACCCCTATTGCCGATGCCCTGGGGTTCCGATATGTCGCCCCCGACAACGCGTTCGAGCTGTCAGACCTGGAGGCCCTGGGAGGCCGTTCCATCGGCTTCGAGTACGAGCGGGGTAGCTGGCTGGGGACCGTGGGCATAATCCCTATCGGTCAAGGTTCAGTGATGGTGATGGGCGGGAACATGGGCCCGCCACCTCTCTCCACCAGCGAGGAGGTCCTCGCCTGGGACCTGGAGAAGGTGCTTGCCCTCAACGTTCCCTGGTGGACAGGGGACCTTACCTATCATATCGTCTATTCTGACGGGAGCGCCATAGAGTCCGTCCTGAACGCCTCATTCACCCATAGTGGCCTGTACGTCTGCTATGGGGTCATACCCCGGAACGATGCGGTCCAATCGTGTGCCGTGAGGTACTACGCCCGGTGACCTGGAGGCGGATGCGAGGGGGCTTGCATTCTCTATTGATTCAAAGGACTGTGAATGTCTATTGCATAGTTATAATAGCCCGGCCCGATGAATATGTGGACAATGACGCATGAGTTCGAGGTCTACGTCCAGAACAAGCCTGGCGACGTTGCCTGGATCGCCGAGGTGTTGTCCAAGAACGCGGTCAACATTCGAGGCATATCGACCGACCTGGGCTCCTCGCGGCCGATGATCCGTGTGGTCACCGACGACGAGGCTAGCGCCAGAAGCGCCTTGAAGGCGGCGAAGATGGATTTCGCCGAACGAGAGATCGAGATCGTGGCCCTGCCCGATCGACCGGGGGAGCTGGCCAAGGTCACGAAGCTGCTTTCGAAGTCCGGCGTGAACATAGAATCGCTGTACATCCTAGGCAATAAGGGCTCTAACGTGGAGGAGATCGCGATAGCGGCCGATGTCCCTGAACGGGCCAAGGAAGTGCTGGGTAAGTTCAAGAGCTAGGCTTCGGTCTCCTGATGGGCCCGCTGGTGGCGAGGGAGATGATCAGGATGGATATGAGCACCAGTGTCCCTCCCATGGCGGTAATGATGGTAGGCATCTCCCCCAGGATAAGTATGGCGAAGAACATGCCAGACACCACCTCCATGAGCAGTATCACAGAGGATATGCTGGCCTTGACGCCTTTGAGACCGGCGTTATACAGGAGATTGGCTCCGAAGGTACAGACCAACCCGATGTACACCACCGCTATCCATCCCGTTGTAGGGATGGCATAGCTGGCAGTGTACAGCATGGTCATGGGCACGAGGAACAGCGTGGTGTTGGCCATTATGGCCGCGGTGACCATGAGGACGTCGGTCTTCCGATTCAGAACCTTCTTCTGAATGATGATGTAGAAGGCCCATACCCATCCTGCGGTTAGAACCAGGAGGTTGCCCCAGAAGGTTCCGCTGTAGATCGCGGAGAGGTCCCCATCGGTGGAGATGAACAGCACCCCAACCAACCCCAGGGCTATGCCCAGGATGATGCGCGGAGTGATAGCTTCCGCCAGGAAGATCGCGGCCAGTATGGCCACCACTCCGATATTGGTGTTCATCAACAGCACCGAGTTGGTGGCGGAGGTGGACTCCATGCCCACGTTCTGCAGGGCGAAGGAGAGGGCGTTGAGGAAGGAGTTGAAGATGATCGGTGGGTACAGCAGAACCTTGGCATCGAAGCGTCTCAACCAGATCACAATGGTCATTATGGCCGCGGTACCCACTATGAACCGCAGGAGAGCAAAGTAGACGGGGTCGACCTCGCTGTTGAGGGCGATCTTGATGGTGACGAACGACGTCCCCCAGAGAACGCCGGAGGCGAAGAGCATCAGCTCGTGTTTGCCGAGAGTCACCTTCATGCGAGCCCATTCAGCTCTAAATATTTCAATTGGTCGTCCTACTCCAAGGTCCTGTCCCTGACCTCCATGGGTCCGTCCAGGTGCACGTGGTCCCCCATGAGGATATTCGTCAGGTGAACGTCATCGCCAATGCAGCAATCCTTTCCTATAACGCAACCGGCGATCTTCGACCCTTTCCCCACGGTGCAGCCGTCCATGAGCATGGAGTCGGTGATGATCGCATCCTCTCCTACCTCCGCGCCGTTCCCGATGGCACAGCAGGAGAGGGTGGCCCCTGTGCCGATGGAGACTCCCTCGCCCACATAGGACGGGCCCTCGATCCTGCAGCCGTAGGCCCGGAAGCGGGTGGCTACGATGGGGCCGCTCGTGCAGGCCCCTTCCACATCGATCTCCTGCCCCTTCCCTGCGGCCATCCTGATGTTGGCCTCCAGAAGGTCACGGGGCCTGCCTATGTCCTTCCACAGGCCGGTCAGCGGCATGCCGTACAGCCGTTCAGAACGATCCAGGAGTTTGGGGAACAGCTGTTTGGAAAAGTCGAACTTCTCCCCCGGCGGGATGTCCTCAAGCACCCTGGCCTCGAGAACATATATGCCAGCGTTAATGAGGTTGGAGAACACCTCCTCGGTCCGTGGCTTCTCCTTGAAGCGTACAATACGGCCATCATCGTCAAGCCCCACGATGCCGAACTCCTCAGGCCTGTCCACGGTGGTCAAGGCCATGGTAGCCAGGGCTCCCTTCTGCTGATGGTACTCCACCAGGGAGCGGATGTCGACGTCGGCGAGCACGTCCCCGCTGACCACCACAATCGTGCCGCTGAGCTTGCTCTGCAACAGCTTCACCGCGCCGGCCGTTCCTGCAGGGTGGTCCTCGAATGTGAAACGGAGGTCGATGCCGAACTGCCTGCCGCTGCCCAGAGCGTCGACCATATCCCGGGAGCGGTAGCCACATGTCAGATATGCGGTGCCCACGTTGGCGTCCACCAGGGCGCGTATCACGTACTCCAGGCACGGTCTCCCCAGAACCGGAAGCAGAGGTTTGGGCCGGGTGTTGGTGAGCGGCCGCAAGCGGGTCCCCTCTCCGCCGGCGAGGATCACCGCGGTCATCTCGCCCATCACGCGATCGACCTCGAAGCTATGGTCGCAACTTCAGGAGTTGTCATGCGAAGCGTGAGCGGTGAACCGGTCATGACGCCCCCAGATTATACTGGTCATTATAACCGTTTTTCCTGCAAGAGCGATTGTTGAGAACAGGCGCCCTACGTCAGAACCTCACCGTTCTCTATAAGGTCTTCCGACATGTCACGAGAGGACACTGGGCTTCGAACCCCTTTCCACCACTCGGAGGACGTTGTCGCCCCGTTTCGCCCCCACGGCCTCGGCCACGGGGCGGCACTTGGCCCTCATGAGGTATGCTATGGGTCCGAACTGGGAATCGGACAGGGACTCGAAGTTGGCCATGCCCTTCGATATTATCAGGTCCGCCCCCTCCATCTCCCTGCGGAGACGGTCGCCCATGCGGTCCACGTCGATACCCACAGCGAACATGCCGGTGGTCAGTACCTCGTCGAATGCTCTCATCGTTCCCGAGCGGCGGGCATCCTCCATGGTCACGTCGGTCAGAATGGCCTCCCCCTTGACGACGCCGATGACCTTCGGACCGAAGGCCTTTATCTCCTGCACCAGGAGGGTGTCCAGGATGTCCTCTCCGCAGTTGTCCAGGAGATACAGAACCCTACGGGCCTTGGATAGGATGGCACGCATCCTGTCCAGGTCGTTCACGTTTAGCCCCTGGCGGATGAGGGAGTCGAACTGCCTGCTGAGCGCGGTGGGATCGTCCAGGCCGGCGATGCCGAAGTCCATGACGTTCCCGGCGATCGCCGCCAGCGTAGCCGCCTCCAGCCGATCGCGGGAGGATTCCACCAGGCACTGGGCCCTCGGGTAGAGCTCCCGGGCTACCTCCTGGCTCTTTATCTTTAGGCCGAGGTAGGGGTCCTCGCAGCCCATGACCTTATAGGCACGCTCGTGGACCCGGGTGGCCACCTCTGCGGAGTTGGCCCCGGGGACGTACCCTTCCTTCAAAATTCGCAGGGAGTCCCTCATGGCCGCCCCGTTACGGCTCGGATCGCATTGTTCGACCTCATAGAGGACCCGGTTAAGGAGACAAGGTATGCATTCGGGGGCCATTTCCATGCTCCACGCCAATGGTATGACCAAGATTAGACTTTCGCTTTCGGCCGGTGTATTTCATGAACATAGGATTAATATCAAAGGGGAAATTTCAGGGTCGCGGGGGATGGTTTTGGTAGAATCAGTGACCCTTAAGGTGGAGAGCGCTCAGCACCAATCAGAGGTCGGGCTGGGACGAGCTCGGATAGACACCCAAACGAGGAAGGATCTCAATGTCGACATGGGGGATTTCATTGAGATAGTGGGGAAGAGGAGGACCGCAGCCAAGGTCTTCCGGGCCTCGAACGAGGATGAGGGCAGGGGCATCATCTCCATCGATGGCATGATCCGCTCCAACGCGGGGGTCAGCATCGGGGAGAAGGTGGCGGTGATGAAGGCCGACACCCAGCCCGCGGCCAAGGTCGTGGTGGCACCCAAGATACCTCCTGGAAAGAGAGTGCGGTTCGGTCAAGGTGTGGAGGAGCTGTTCAAGAAGGGGCTCACCAACCGCCCGCTGGTCAAGGGGGACGCCATGATCATCCCCAACATAGCCCTCATGGGGGGTTTCCTGCCCTTCGTGGTCATAAGCACCGCTCCCACCGGCGTTGTGGTGGTCGGCGGGCATACTGAGCTGGTGGTTAAGACCGAGCCTATAGAGGCCGCAGAGGTTACCACGACATCGGTCACCTATGATGACGTGGGCGGCCTGGAGGAGGAGCTGAAGCGGGTACGGGAGATCATCGAGCTGCCCCTCAAGCACCCCGAGCTATTCGACCGACTTGGCATCGACGCCCCCAAGGGCGTTCTGCTGTACGGCCCCCCCGGCACCGGCAAGACGCTTATCGCCAAGGCCGTGGCCAGCGAATCGGGTGCCAACTTCTATTCCATCCAGGGTCCGGAGATCATGTCCAAGTACTATGGGCAAAGCGAGGAGAAGCTCCGAGAGAAGTTCGAGGAGGCGGAGAAGACCGCCCCCTCCATAATCTTCATCGATGAGATCGATTCCATAGCTCCGAAGCGTGAGGAGGTCATGGGCGAGACCGAGCGCAGGGTCGTTGCCCAGATGCTCACCTTAATGGACGGGCTAGGGGGAAGGGGGCAGGTCATCGTCATAGGGGCCACCAACCGCGAGGACGCCATTGACCCCGCGCTCCGGAGACCAGGACGCTTCGACCGGGAGATCGAGATCGGGGTGCCCACCCTCAGCGGACGCAAGGAGATCCTGCAGATCCACACTCGAGGGATGCCTCTCCTCTCCGATGTGGACCTGGACATGTTGGCCAACAGCACCCACGGCTACGTGGGGGCGGACCTGGCGTCCCTGGCCAGGGAGGCGGCAATGAAATGCCTCAGGCGCCATGTGCCCGAGTTCGAGCTTGACAAGCCCGTGCCGCCGGTGGTGCTGGAGAGGATGAAGGTCACCCAACAGGATTTCAAGGAGGCGCTCCTGGAGGTCGAGCCCTCGGCGATGAGGGAGGTGTCAGTGGAGATACCTAACGTGACCTGGGACGACGTGGGCGGCCTGGAGGACGTGAAGAGGATGCTGAAGGAGATGATCGAGCTTCCCCTGCAGGACCCTCAGTGCTTTACCCGGCTGGGCATCAAACCGGGGCGGGGAGTGCTGCTGTATGGCCCTCCCGGTACTGGTAAGACCCTTCTGGCCAGGGCGGTGGCCAACGAGTGCAAGGTCAACTTCATCAACGTCAAAGGTCCCGAGATCATGTCCAAGTGGGTGGGCGAGTCCGAAAAGGCCATCCGCCAGATCTTCAAGAAGGCCAAGCAGGTGGCTCCGGCCATAGTGTTCCTGGACGAGCTGGATGCGGTCGCTCCGAGGAGAGGCTTGTCCAACGAGTCCAACGTCACCGAGAGGGTGGTTAACCAATTGCTCACGTCCATGGACGGATTCGAGTCCCTTGGCCGGGTCACGGTGGTGGCCGCCACCAACCGTCCGGACATAGTGGACCCCGCGCTCCTGAGGCCGGGAAGGTTCGACCGCCTGGCCCTGGTCCCGGTACCGGATGCTGAGGCGCGGAGGAGCATTCTAAAGATAAACACCAGGACAATGCCCCTGGTGGGTGTGGACCTGGAGAACGTGGTGGCTCGTACCGAAGGCTACGTTGGTGCTGACCTGGAGGCCCTTTGCCGGGAGGCGGCCATGGTGGCCATGAGGGAGTCACGTGACGCTGACAGGATCACCATGAAGCACTTCGATGCCGCCCTGAAGACCATACGTCCATCGTCCAGCAAGGATGTGATGAAGTGGTACGAGGACTTCGCGCGCTCGATGGACCGGCTTCCCCAAAAGTGGCATGACCCCGGCGTGTACCGCTGAGCGGTCACGAGCCCCAGGACAGGGCATCCCACATCAACCCGTCCTCGCGGTACATGGGGCCACGAGGCCCTTCCGTGCCCAGAATGCCTGCCCATATGCCCCCGGGCTCACCCCAGTGGCCCTGGAATAGGAGCCACTCAGGAACGTGACCGCTCCATTCCTCCCCTATGGGGATGAGAACATAGTCTTGGGGCTCCCACCGTTCCCCCGACCCGTCTATAATGTCCCCCGCGAGGATGTTCATGGTGCCGGGGAAATAGTTCGCGTGGCTACCGCAGGAGACGATCACCACAGGATGTGTCCCGTTCTCCGCTTCCACGCCCTTGGCCCAATCAACCTGCCCGTAACCATGGTGCTGGCTCAGGACCACGCTATGGAGTGAGAGGTCTTCCCTGTCGAGAACCACCTGAACCATCTCCCAGTCCCCCTCGTGGGAGTTGAAGGTCCCGAGGTTGAATACATAGAACATCCAGTACTGCAAGGCGACTCTGCCGTCCCCTTCCACGATGCGTATGTAAACCGTGGACTGGACGATCGATATATCATTCTCATATGCGGTGATCACCCCCAGGTCATCGCCCGATCCCAAGTAGTTGTCGAGATACATGCCCAGGCCGGCCAAGGACAGGTCATCAGAGCGGGGGTGCTCCGCTATGATCGCACGCGAACGGTCGATCAGGTGGGACCTCTCGATGAAATACCCCACGTCAGTTGGGAAGGTCCTCTCATCTATCGAGAACCGCAGCACGGGGGAGTAGGTCGCGGCCAGCGCCCATCTCTCGTCCTCGCTCAAAGCCTCATGTGTTCCGCCGGACGAGCCTCCCCTCTCCAGATACACCGCCAAGGCCGATGCAAACAACAAGAGGAGAGCCAGCACCAAGGCTGTGGTCCAGAACCTATGTGAAGTGGAACCAGCTACCGGAGCGGAAATGACAGGTGAGGGGGCAAGGCGCCTAAGCTTCATCGCCACGCATCTCTAGGGTTTTGTATCACTTAAGGATGATGCCCAGAACACATCAAACCTCACTGGCCAGATAGCATACGATCCTCTCGTAGACCTCAGGGTTGCGAGCGTCCTCGCCCCCGGCATCGACGTTGGGATTGTCGTTAACCTCGATGACGACATACTCACCATCGACCTCCTTGATGTCCACACCGTAAAGGACGTTCCCAATGACCCTGGAGGCCTTTACGCCGACGTCCAGCAGCCTCGGGTCCGCCAGATCAGGGTCCACGGCCTCTATCTTAGCCCAGACAATGTACCCGTTGTCGTTGCGCTGAATCTTTCAGGAGTCCCCGGGCATCACGTACTTGCAGACGGAGAGCACTTTGCCGTTGAGCGTGGTCACCCTCCAGTTGAAGCGTGAGTAAATGAAGCGCTGCACCACGATCTTATCCGCCCTGCGGAAGTACTTCTTCGCGGTCTCCTGGAAGCTGGCACGCTTTCCACTTTGTCCACGTGCATGGAGAACTAGGCGTGCGGTGCGTTCAGGATCAAGGGCGTTCCCAGCTCCTCGAAGAGGCTCTCCATCGTACGTCTGTCCAGCTCCTTCTTCTCGACGAACCGGGTCTCGGGGATCTTGATGCCGGCACGGAGAAGATGCATGAACATGTTGATACTATCGCAGCGGATGATGATGAAATCGGGATCGTCGATGACCTTCATGCCATGAAGCTCCGCCATCCTGGAGGCCACGTAGGTGGCGTTGAGGGGATCCGTGAGGGGACATATGAAGAGGGCATCGAAGGAGGGGGTTGCGATCTATATCCTGGCGGTACACATACTTCATCCGGTACTTCATCCGGTGGCCCAGCTGCTGGGCGGCCAATTTGAAGTTGACCGGGGCGGTCATCTCCTCGGCCCTGGAGGTGGTGTTGCGCACTACGAAACAGGCTATATCTGCCATTCGTTCGCCTTCCTCAGCAGCTTAAGCTCCCTGGAGCCAAGCTCGTGTATTGAGCATGATGTGATGGGGCTGAGGATCATCCTGTCATCCTCGATCACGCGGATGTTGCATATGAGAAGATGGAACAGGTCCCACACCTTGCCCGCGATGTCATGCACGGCGTCGCAGGTCGCGGTCCCCATCACTCACATGTGTCGCCCATAATGTTGACGAAGGCGCTGCCGCTCTCCTAGGCCGACCATTTCTCACGGCCTAATAACTTCTCACCATCCCTTCCAGCTCGATTACCGATTCTGGATGAACACATTTGTTTCCCTATCCTACTTCCAGCATCCATGAGGTCACCGGAGTGCTGCTTCCATCGGTGATGGACCGAGCCGGTCCCATGGTCTTCGAAGGGCCCTTAGCTACACTCTGTCATTTGGTGCGGCGATCCCCCGGGAGGATCGTTTGAAGGGGGGCGGGCTGTAAGATCTCCGTCTCTCGCAGAGGATGCTGGCCAATGCTCGAGCACAGCGCGATAGATTATTATATTGACAACCTATTGCATATACCAGTCGCACTAATGCTCAGATGGGATGGTTGAATGCGAAAATTCATTACAGAGCTCAAGGGAAAGACCGTAATGACCAACGATGGGCAGATCCTCGGCATGATCGAGAACTTTTTGGTGAACACCTCATCCGGAGATATCCAGAACGTGCTGGTAGTACCTGCCGAAGAGGTAGAGACCAGGCTTTACAAGACCGATCCCCAGGGACGCCTGGTCCTCCCGTTCAGCGAGATGAGGGCGGTCCGAGACGTCGTGGTCATGTCCGTTTCCAACGCCTGAAGGAGAATGCCCGTCGGGGACCGGGTAAGATCCCCTCCGAACCTTATTTTCTCTTCAGTTTCTTCAGCTTCCTGTTCGGGAAGAATGTCATGGCGCCGGAGTTGATGCAGTACCTTAGTCCGGTCATCTGAGAGCTGTCATCGCACACGTGGCCGAGATGCCCTCCGCAATGAGCACAGGACACGGCGATGCGTCTCCTTCCGAACCGCACCTCCAGGCTGGTCTCCACCGAATCCCCTCCGCAGGGAGAGGAGAAGCAAGGCCAACCCGTGCCGGAGTCGAACTGGTTCTCGGACAGGAACAGCTCATTTCCGCATCCCGCGCATGCGTAGGTCCCGATGTCATGGTTGTTCCAATACTGGTTCACAAAAGGTCTCTCGGTGCCGTTCTGCCGCAGTATGCGAAACTGATCTGCGGTCAGGCTCTCCCTCCATTCCTCTACAGACCTTACTATCCTTCCCCTGGAGCCTGTATACATTGAGGGGGTACGGGGTCTTCACCTATTCATCTTTACCCTCAGAACAATCGCTTTTCCATGTACGCTCCGACCCTCTGGTAGCCGATAGCCCGGTAGTAGTTACGCACGCCGACCCCGCTCGTGACCCTGATCGACCTGCATCCCTCCTCCCGCGCTCTCTCCTCGGCCAGGGACACGAGCTCCTTCCCGTGGCCGTGGTGCTGCCATCCATCTCCCTTCTGGCTGATGGGCGCCATGCGTCCGAAGACCTTCAGCTCCCTTATGCTGGCCAGGGGACTATTCCCGGTGCGCAGGCGAACGTAACCGATTAGAGCGTCCCGGTCCTTGATGTCCAGGGATATGAAGTGCTCCTGGCCGCCAGAAGCATCGTAGTAGGTCTCATTGATCGATACGTCCTCGGGGCCGTAGTTCCTGATGCCCATGAGGCCGACCTCTCGGCAGCGGATGCACCGGCACCCGTGGCCCTGGGACCTCATGCGCTCCTTTATCAGCTCTCGCAGGTGCCCCTTGTCCACCCCCGCGTGGATGAGCGGTACCGGTATGTCCCTCTGGATGCGTTGGATCCTCACCCACGGCGGTACGATCCTTTTCATCTCCGCCATGACCTCTACCGCCTCCTCCGTGGTGTACGGTCGGTACTCATCCTTGGACCACATGTCGAACAGCTTGGTCCCCTTGACCACCAGAGTAGGGTACAGCTTCAGCATGTCCGGACGGAAGTCTGGGTCCTCGAACACCCGTCGGAAACTGGCCAGGTCCTTCTCAGGGGACGAACCGGGGAGGCCGGGCATGAGATGGTAGCAGACCTTGAGCCCGTGTCGCTTCGCCATACGGGTGCCGTCGATCACCGCCTGCAGACCATGGCCGCGGTTCACCTCTCTCAGGATGTCCTCGTCCAGTATCTGGACGCCCATCTCCACCCGCGTCATGCCCATGGACATGGACATTTCCACCTGCTGCTCCGTGAGAGCATCTGGCCTGGTCTCGATGGTCATGCCTATACAGCGGTGCGGCGCCTGCTCGTTGAGGAGCTGGGCCTCCTCTAGACCATCGGACCGAGATCGGTTCATGGCGTCGAAGCAGCGCTTGACGAAGTCTGTTTGGTAATCTTGGGGGCGGGAGGTGAAGGTGCCGCCCATGATTATCAGGTCTATCTTGTCCGTACCATGGCCTATGGCCTCCAACTGCTCTATGCGTCCCCGCACCTGTTCGTAAGGGTCGAAGTCGAAGGACGCCCCCCTGCGGGCCGCAGGCTCCTTGCCAGTATACGATTGCGGGGACCCGCTCTCCACCCCTCCAGGGCAGTATATGCACTTCCCATGGGGACATGGGGCGGGGGAGGTCATCACCGCCACCACCGCCACTCCGGATAGCGTGCGTACGGGCTTGCGACGCAGCAGCTCCTGAACCCTTGGCCGGTCCTTATCGCTGACCGATGCCAATATCTCGGAGTTGCGCGGCACTCCTGGTAGAGAATATTTCCGGCACAGGGAGATCTTGGCCCGCTGCAGCCCCTCCTTGTCCTCTATCTCCCCATCCAGGATCATCCTGACGAGGTCCTCATGATAGCCCAATAAAGCACCTTATGATCATCGATAGTAGACCTGATTGTCTTCCTTCTTCTCCTTCACTTCCTTGGAGGCCATCTCCAGGACGTCGATGCACATGACCGCGCGGTAGGGAAGGAAACGGATGCGCCCCTCCTCCTGTCCGTCTGAAGCGTCCAGCTTGAGGACCAACGCGGTCTCGTTGGCGAAGGCAGCGTAGCCACGGAACTCTCCTGTGGAGGTCATCGTATCGTCCTTGCCACCGATGCTCATTATCCGGTACTTGGAACCAATGGTTATCAACTGCTCGTTATCTTTCACTGCCATTTGTTCTCCTCCTCGATCAGCTTCTGCAGGTGGTCCACCGTTTGCCGATAGTTCTGCATGGCCATTTCCACGTTAGCTTCGGTGAAGCTCCATGCCTTGCGCAGGTCCCCATAGCGGATGCGATAGCCCTTCTTTAAGGACCCGTCACGCTCCGTCTCCACCTCTTCCAGTATGTCGACTGCCTTGAGCTTGTTGAGGTGACGGTATATGGTGGGCTTGGTGGTCCTCAGCTGCGCGGCCAGCTCCTCCACCAGCCATGGCCTCTTCATGTTCCGAACGAAACAGTCCATGAACAGGCGGTAGGGGACACTGTCCTGGGTGTCGACCACGCTGGTCTTGGGGTTGTACCCCTTGGGAATGTACCCTATGTGGGTGAGGAACTGCAGGGCGATCTCATCAACATCCGTCAAAGGTGTGAGAGGGGTGTTGCTTTCCACGTTGAGCTCGAACATTAGTGTCGGCCAGCAATATTAAATTAAACTATTAGCTTTTTTTGTTATAGTAAGTGTCTAAAAAACCAAGTAGCTAACGTTTAACACTGAATAATTGCTTTAAATGATTTAATATTTATAGTGCTTTCAAATTAATATTTTAAAATTTATTATTTAGTTCATGAAATATCTCATTATCAATTCTAATAAGAATAGAACATAGCCAGATGAAGATACAATTGTAGAAATGTCAGAATCTTTTACACCTTTGGGTTAATTATTTCCTAACTATACATAAATCATTTATAACAAAACTTCGGTTGACGACCTAGGTGTACAATTGAAGAAAAGTTACCTCATAGCCGCCGTGGTCGCCATCGCCGCGATTATTGTCGTAGCTGGTGTAGCACTATCGGGAGTTTTGAATCCCACTGCTACCACCAAGACGATCAAGTATCTCGATGTGGCACCTGTTAATCAGCAAGCGTACATACAATCAGGCCAAATAGATGGTGGAGTGAGCTGGGAACCATACTGTTCTGACTCCATCACCAACGGAACTGGCCATGCCCTTCTGTGGTCCGGAGATATATGGCCGGACCATCCATGCTGTGTCGTTGCCATGGACCAGACGTTCATCAACTCCGACAGGGACGCTGCCCTAGCCGTCCTCAAGGCCCATATCGAGGCCAACAACTGGATAGTGGAGACTGTTGCGAACAAGAACACGACAGAGGGTCAGGCAAACTACAGCTTGTTGCTCACCCTGGGAGCGTCGTTCAGTAACCGCAACACCACCGTTGTGGCCTCCGCTCTCGAGCATATGACCATCGAGTACGACCTGACGGCCGCACAGGAGAATTACTTCAAGAACTTCACCAACTCCTATGTCTCCTCCAGCCTCATCAAGGCATCCGATGTTCCCGATGTGGATGCCTTCGTGAATGGACTGGTCGATACCTCTCTCCTGGCCGAGGTCAGCTCGGTGATGCCCGTGGCTTCCGGTTCTCCCCTGACGACCGTCAGGATCGGCTACCTTAACGGTGACCTGCACCAATTCTCCAGGGTAGTGGCGATGAGCGCAGAGGTGGGAAGCCTACTCGGCCTTGGCGACCGCAGCGTGTTCGCCGCCTACGGAATAAACGCCGTGGCTCCCTCCGCCATGCCGGGCAGCGGTTATGCCAACGGTGGCGCGGTCATGACCGGCTTTGCTGGAAATGACATGGATGTCGGCTATCTGGGAGCGCCCCCGACCATTCTCAACGTCGCCAACCAGAAGCTGGACGTTTCCATAGTCGCTCTCGCGAACACCGAGGGTTCGGCTCTCATCGTCAACAACGATATCAAGAGCATCGATGATCTTGATGGTACGACGATCGGAGAACCGGGCATATCCTCCATCCAGTATCTGCTTCTTTTAGAGATAGCGGATCGCTATGGATATGAAGTGGTAAAATCCTAAACCACCTCCAAACCTTTTTTTATTATTATCCATCTGAAGGAGAAGAAACGATGTCATCTTTGTTAGACATGAGGGTCCTAAGAAAACGCTTTCTCACGAGGGAGAACCTTATTAAAACATCCCTATCGATCATCTCCCTCCCCATCTTCCTGGCGATCTGGTGGATGCTGGCGCTATACTTCCAGGGGCAGGGATATCAATTCCTGCCGACGCCCCCGGAGGTCTGGGAGGCATTGGTCCAATCATGGACGCAGGACCCTGCTACACGCGTTTCTCTCTTAGCTAACATCTATGCGAGCTTAGTGCGTTTCCTGCTTGGTTTCATCTTAGCAATGGTAATCGCTGTGCCGCTAGGACTAATAATCGGGTATTCTGAGTATGCAAATGCCCTGGCCTGGCCGACAGTGGAGGTACTACGGCCCATACCTCCGATAGCATGGGTTCCTTTCTTGCTGCTGGCGGCAGGGTTCTTCTGGGGACCTATCCTGACAATATTCATAGGTGTGTTCTTCCCGGTCCTATCCAACGTCATCTTCGGAGTGCGCAGCGTAGATCCCCTTATTATCGATGCTGCCAAGACCCAAGGGGCGAACCGATGGCAGGTGTTCAGCAAGGTGATGTTCCCTTCCTCCATCCCCTACATGATGGCTGGAGTGAAGATAGGTCTGGGGGTCGGCTGGATGTGTATAGTGGCCGCCGAGATGCTGGCAGCCCAAGGTGGTGGAGTGGGTGCCATAATCGTAGGAGGTCAGACCGTGGGAAGATATGATATCATGTTCGCTGGAATGATCGCAGTGGCGATCCTCGGAATTCTGACATTGGTAGCTGGCACGCTAATCGAGGGCCGAGTGAAAAAATGGATGGGGATGGAATGATCCTCTCTATCAAGAACCTGATCAAGACCTTTCCCAAGGACGACACCGAGATGATTGCGGTCTCGGGTTTCCAACTTGATGTCAAGGAGGGGGAGTTCATCTGCCTCCTGGGACCTTCAGGATGCGGCAAGACCACAGTGCTGAGGATCATTGCAGGGCTGCAGTCCCCCACCTCTGGAGAGCTCACTCTCAGGGGCAACCCCATAACCGGACCGGGGTCCGACCGAGGCATGGTGTTCCAGGAGTTCGGCCTGTTACCTTGGCGATCGGTGAAGAAGAATGTGGAGTTCGGACTAGAGGTCCAAAAGATGGATGATGCGAAAAAGAACGAGATCTCAAAAAGGTTCATCGACCTTGTTGGTCTCACTGGTTTCGAGAACTCCCACCCCAACCAGCTCTCTGGAGGGATGAAGCAGCGTGTCGGTATCGCTCGGGCGCTGGCGTCCAATCCGGAGATCCTCCTCATGGATGAGCCCTTCGGTGCGCTGGATGCTCAGACCAGGAACCTCATGCAAAAGGAGCTGTTGCGCATCTGGGAAGAGACCAAGAAGACGGTCATCTTCGTCACGCACTCGGTGGACGAGGCCGTGTATCTTTCTGACCGGATCGTGGTCATGACCGGGCGGCCAGGCAAGGTGAAGGAGATCTATAAGGTCTCATTGCCCCGACCCCGGGACCGTGCCCATCCAGATTTCATCAACCTCAGGAAGACCATCCTGGACGAGCTGGAGCAGCAAAGGCAGGGGAACTAAAGCGTTTTCTGAGCGGCCACCTCTATGGCGTGGAGGATGCTGTCCCTCGGTATGACGATAGATACCGGGATGGTCAGGATCTTCTGTATCGTCGGCGCCACGATTGGTGCGCAGACTATGGCCAGCGCCCCGTCCTTCTCGGCCATGACCGCAGCCACGATGGCATCCTCCATGCTGTTGGCGGGATACTCCTTGACGCGTATGTCGCGGTTGTTGAGCCTGACGGTCCGCTCCTCGATCCTGCTGAGGACCGGGCGGGCGGCGATCACAGCGATGAAGTTGCCGTGAGGTTTGGTCTCCATCCTGCGGACGGCGCGTATGATGTCCCTCACCGTCCGTAGGTTGGGCTCACGCTGGTCCTGCATGATCTTATAGATCGTGGATGGCGACAGGCCGGTCTGGGAGCAGAACTCATGGATGCTCATCTTCAGGTCCTCCTCCAGTACCTTTCTCAATGCCTCGCGGAAACCCCCTTCCTCACGCAGGATGCCGGCCACCAGCTCGTTCTCCAGGGACACGGGATCACTTCCCCTGACGGATGGCCTTGGCGGCGTTCTCCCCCGCGACACACCCCTGGCCGACCGCCCGGGCGAGCTGCCAAGGGTTTCCCGTGACGTCACCGCAGGCGTAGACCATCTCCATCTCCGTGCGACAGTCTCCGTCCACGGCTATCATTCCGCTGGGATCTGGCATGACCCCCAGGTCCAGGGCCAGCTCGATCGATCCTTTTGCGCCGAGAGCGATGAACACGCCGTTGACCTCTAGTGTCCTTCCGCCCTCCACCTCCAGGCTGTTGACGGTGGGGTCGCCGACGATGCGCAGCGCTTTGCCCGGCACCATCTCCACCTTAGTCCTTTTAACCTTTTCCAGCATGTGCTGGGAAGCCTTGAGCTCTCTATGCACCCAGTAGACCTGGGAGGCTATCTCCGACAATAGGATGGCGGACTCCGCGGCCTCGCTCTCCTCGCCAATTACCGCCACCGGACGCCCCTTGAAGAAACCAGCATCGCAGGAGGCACAGTAGCTGACCCCCTTGCCGAGAAGCTCCTTCTCTCCAGGTATGTTCAGCTTGGCCCGCGATATGCCCATTGCCAGTATTACTGCCTTAGACCGTATCTCACGGTCACTGTCGGTTACGGTCAAGAAGATGTCCTGCTCCTTTGTGAGCTTGATGACGTCCTCCTCCAGGACCTCGGCACCGAACCTTATAGCTTGTTCTCTGCCCACACGAAGTATGTCCCTCCCGGACATCGACTCCAGGCCAAGATAGTTCTCGACCTCGGCCTTCATCAGTGCAGAGTTCTCTGTCTTCCCTACCGCCACGACCTTGACCTTTTTCCGCGCGGCGTGGATGGCCGCCTGCAGGCCAGCCGGGCCGATCCCTATGATGGTGATATCAGCGTCCAATCGCATCCCCCACCATCAATGGGCTGGACGGGTTCTAATACCTTCGTGCCTCCGCAGACCGATATGTAGAAATTGAAGGGGTTTCCTCAGAGGAACGCCTTAAGGCGTCTGGCGAGGTCGTCCTTGGGCTTGGCCCCCACTATCCTGTCCACCATCTCCTCGTCCTTGAACACAAGCATCGTGGGTATGGCCTCGATCTGGAACCGCATGGAGGTCCGGGGGTTCAGGTCGGTGTTGAGCTTGCCGAATGCTATCTTCCCTTTCAGTTCATGGGCCAGGGCGTCGATAATCGGCGCCACCATGCGGCACGGTCCGCACCACGGGGCCCAGCAGTCCACGAGCACCACTCTGTATCTTTTTATGAAGTCGTTGAAGGAGGCGTCACTGACATCCATGGGCTGCGAGGGCCAATCCTCGACAGCCTCTGCCTCTCTCATCAGTTCCTGCCTCTTCCTCTCCCTTATCTCATCAAGATCATCCATGTGTCCACCATCGGTTATGCAAATAATATGAAAAACCGTATTACGATTTCTGTCATAAATACATTTCCAAAACAAGGTCAGGTTATCAAAAAAACGGAGGGTCTTACTCTTCCAGCAGCGTTATGGGTACATAAGCTATTAAAATGAGGAAGAGGATACCACGATGGGATGACTCATGCTAGAGGAAGCGTCTGAACTGATCGGATTGCAGGTCTACACGTCGAACGGGATATTCTTGGGAAACGTCAACAACCTCGTTATAGATCTCGAGAACAAGCGTGTGGATGGTTTGTTCGTCAGCGAGACAAACCCCTTGTTGGTCGAAGAGTCAAGGGCCGTGAACGTTCCCTTCCGATGGATCCAGTCGGTAGGCGACATCATCTTGTTGAAGTACTTCCCCAAGAGGGTCACCACGAAGAAGCCGGCCGCCAAGATCTGAGCTTCTCCTTCGGACGGGCTTCCCCAAAGGGAGAGCGTTTTTCTCGTTACCGGGACCGAGGGTTGCCGTTGATATGTCCCGACCTTGAATATATTTGGAACGGTTAGCGGTTCACTCGGACCATTTCTGTATCCTCATCTCCAGATATTTCGAGCACGGGCCATGTTCTGCTGTGGACGTAAGCTCCAGAACGATCTTGTTTATGTCCCCGCCACACACCTCGGAGAGCTCCCGATGCATGTCCAACATCCTCCTCCCGGCATCGTCCAACCCCTTGCGTAGGAAGTCCTGGTACGATTCTTGGGAGGATAAGTAGCGATCATCCCCCACCAGGTTGTCGGC
This sequence comes from Methanomassiliicoccus sp., assembly GCA_012719175.1. NCBI lineage: Archaea > Methanobacteriati > Thermoplasmatota > Thermoplasmata > Methanomassiliicoccales > Methanomassiliicoccaceae > Methanomassiliicoccus > Methanomassiliicoccus sp. The sequence continues at coordinate 186,785 of JAAYAX010000011.1, read as the reverse complement.
GTGGCACACGATCTTCTCCTCCAACGTCGAAGGCATGTAGTCCCGGTCCGGCAGCCCCAGCGCTACGGCCTCCCCCGGCAGGATCCCGGCGCCCACGTGCTTGCGGATGATCAGGACAAGAGGTTCCGGAAGCGACAAGGAACGGGCGATATCTTCCCCCACCACACCGTGCTGGATGCCGTGCGTCCTCGACCTTCCGATATCGTGTAGCAACGCCCCCGCCCGGACCAGGTCCATATCGGCTCTGCAGCTCCGGGCTATGGCCACGGCCAACCGGGTGACCGTGCACACGTGCTTCATCACCCTGTCGGTCGTCCCCTGGGCCCTGAGAAGATCGAGGCACTGTTGCTCATTCGGTATCGGTGACAACCTTCTTCCCCCGTGCGCAGGGGATCACCTTCATGTGCCCCTGGAAATCGGCCCTGAGCCCCTCCCCTTGCTTGAGGCGGTCCAGGAAAACTGCCAGGGCGGCGACCTCGGAGTGCGGCTGGTTTCCCATGCCGACGTTGAAGGTGGCGGCCTGATATACCTCCGGGGGTACCTTCTCCGCTCCCACCACGATGAGCAATCTCTCGGTCATCGCGTTGCGTATATGGGGGAGGGCGTCGTCGATGTGAGTGCCGTACATGGTGAGGTGGACCATTGTACCCTCGAAGTTGCGCAGCAGCTCCTTCCACTTAACCCCGGTGGTGATGCAGAAGTCCCCTCCGAAACGCTTGACCACCGATCTCACGCTCCGCTCCAGTTCCTCGTCGCGGGTGGAGACATAGATCCCTTGGGCACCGAAGGCGCGCGCGGTCAGGGCCACGTGGGTGGTGACCCGCTTGTCCCTCTCCGGGCGATGGCCGAGCCTAAGGATATAGATCTCGGTCATCGGAACCTTTACTCCTTGAGGCGTTCAATGCGGTGCCCGCGGTAGTCCAGGCGCACAGAGCGTTTGACCAGGCTGCGAAGCATAGTGGATGTTATGCCCAGCTTCTCGGCGATATCCCCGGCGAAGCGCCCCTCGGGCCCGACCTCTTTGAATATCTGCTTCTCCAGCTTCTCGAACTCGTCCTCCGGCATCATGGCGGCAGCAAGGACGTCAGAGATCTCATAAACAGGCCAGGAGGCGTTAATATGAAAAGAGGTGTAATAGGTATGGTAGGCCTTTTCCGGGAAGGACCCGCTCGTAGATTGCCAGCGGGTCTCCACGAGCTTCATCTTTTCAAAGAACTTCAAAGCGTTCGACCCTTCTTCCCCGAACTTGGCCTCGATCTCCTTGGTGGTCCTCCACTCCAAAGTAACTTCCTTGAGGACCTCTCTCTTTATCTGGGTATCAACAGCCCGCAGCATCGGTACAAGTTCCGATGGCTCGTTGATAACCTTGATTCTGTTCATAGACGACCTGATTAGTTTGTATGAATATAAAGGACTACCGCCACATTCTAGGGGCATATGCCCCCGGGGGGAAAGGTACGACCTCAAAGGTTATCTACCGCGGTTGATTTACACGTCCCGATGGCTAAAAAGCCCAGTGATGTTAAGTATCAATGCGCTTGGAACGGCAAGGTCTTTGATAGTGAGGAGCAGGCCCTCAAGGAGTGCGAGGGACCCTACCAGCCTTTCATCAAGCACTACGACCGTTACCCCAAGAAGGGCTTCTTCGGCACTGTCGTATGGCGCAAGCAAAAGAAGGATTAGACACTGAGAAGGACCGCCATGCCGATCAGCGGCAGCGCGATCATCAGGAAGTCGTCGTCCACATACCTTGTTTTGATGCCCTCGGCGGCGATGGCCACGGCCGACGTTGCCAGCGACACTAGCACGATCCTCAGATCCAGCTGAAGGAGGAGCGATAGCACCGTTATCATGATGGCTGCGTGGATCAGGTAGGGCAGCCAGGGATACCATCTGGTATTTCTGACAACACTTATCACGGGGTCGACCAGAGCCATTCCTATGATGACCGGCGCGGCCATCTCCAGTGGGAAGAAGATAAAGGCGAAGGTCAGGGCGATGGCCGCCCACGCCCCCGCCGACATCTGATCCGCCTCGTACTCCCGCATGCCCAGGACCCGGAACCCCAGCACTAGGCGGGATAGCTCGAAGGCCATCGCCAGGGCCAGGGCGAGCAGCAGGCCGGACTCGCGCGATATCCCGCCAGGCCACAGAGGTGTGGGAAGGAAGTAGTAAACCAGGAACAAGGGGGCGGATATGTGCACTGCTTTTCTGGCGACGAATCCGATGTCCATTTCAGCCTATGACGACCTCCGCTCAATTAAATCCTGTGTTAGACCACTTCCTGTCCAACCTCTTGAGCAACAGGAAGGTCACCAAGAGCAGGAAGCCCAAAACCATTATGATGGCCGCGATGGACACCACCGGGTCCCGGTCCACGGAGAACGAGAGGATGGTGAGGCAGATGTCAGGAAGTAACGAGATGAGAGAGAACTTGAGCAGTACGTCGGGATTGAACAGGAAGGAGTTAGGGTGCAACCCGGTGAGGTGGGAAATGGACACCACCATATAGGCCGATGTGACGTACAGCACGGGTAGGGCTAGCCACAGTAGCCTGGTCTCGTCGTTGAGGAATGCTATCATGAGGACGAAAGCGGTGGATATCCCGGTGGTGAGGAACAGGTACATCATCAGCTTCGCGCGGATGACCTTGGGCACGCTGACCGGCATGGTCTCGTAGTAGTCGACGACGTCCATGTTGGTCAGCCAGGAGTAGAGCATCACCCCGAAGAACCCCACCATGGCGGCGTAGAACACGAGGTTGAAGCCCACAGGGACGTTGAGACCGTTGTTCACGTACCAGGTGGTGAAGCTGAGGAAGGCCAGGGGAGCGATGAAGGTGAACACCATCTTGCCTAAGGTGCCGCTCCTCTTCAGGTCCACGAACTCCTTGGCCAGGATAGGCTGGTAGGAGCGGGCGAAGGCGAAACGCTTGTTATAGGACGGAAGGATGACGCTCTGTGCCACCTTCTTCTTCGCCTCCCCCTCATAGGACTCGGCAACGCACAGCACCGCCAAGGCCGTGAAGCCCACGAAGGCGCATATGGTCAGTACGAGGAAGGAGAAGGCCGTACCCAGGTCGTATCCGAACGGTGGAAGCGACATCTGGAACCCGATGGACGGCAGGATGGCCTCCATCCCGTAGAGGTGGAGCCCACCGAACCCGATGAGCAGGGCCAGGAAGGCGATCACCAGCACCGCGAAGGCGATGCGGTCCCGGGAGCCTATGACGGAGATGGCGAAGCTGAGGGAGATGCCGAACATGAAGGAGAGGACCATGGTGGTGCACACGGAGGCCACAGATATCATGGAGTAGGGGACGATCGCGGCCGCGGTGATAAGGCCCAGGAAGGCCGGCCCCAACATGAGCGCGAGGTAGAAGAGGACATCCCTGAGGAACATGCCCAGGAAGGTCGAGGAGTAGGACATGGGGAGGAGGGCGGGCATGGCCACGATATAGTTGTTCTTGCCCTGCCGCCGTTCAACGTAGGTCCGGCCCATGAACCCGATGGTCCCCACGCTGATGCCGTAAAGGAAGACGCCGGCATTGAGATTCGTGATGAGGTCCTTCAGCCCGATGGTGCTCTGGATGTTGGTCAAGGTAAGGGACATCACCAGCGCTATGGCGAAGACGAACACGGGTATGGCCACGAACATGCGGGCCGAGGAGTAGGAAACATGAAGGCGGTACTCCTCCCGCAGCATCAGCTTAAGTAGATGCATCCTCGCTCACCATGCGCAGGAACAGCGATTCCAGGTCCTCGTTCACCGTCAGGTCCTCCACGCGACCGCTGGCCACGACCTTTCCGCGGTTGAGTATCACCATCTCCTGGCATAGCTTCTGAGCCATCTCCAGGATATGGGAGCAAAGGAAGATGGTACGCCCCTGCCCCCTCAGCTCCAGCAGGTATTCCTTGAGCTTGTGCTGGTATATGGGATCAAGGTTCACGAAAGGCTCGTCGAGGAACAATAGTTCGGGCTCGTGGATGAACGCCGCCGATAGCATGACCTTCTGGCGCATACCCTTGGAGAGGTCCTTGCACAGCGTCCCCTTCGTCTCCTCCAGATCGAAGAAGCTCAGCCACCTGTCGATTCTTTTCTCGATATCGTCGATCTTCCGGACCTGAGCCACGAAGTACAGGAACTCGTAGGCGGTAAGGTAGCTGGGTGGTGATTCCACCTCTGGAACTATGCCTATCATCTCTCGCACCCTAACGCCATGGTCCCGGACCTCAAGGCCCAGTACCTGGGCGCTGCCACTGGTCTGTGGTATCTGCCCGGTGAGGACCTTCAGAAGGGTAGACTTGCCGGCTCCGTTGGGACCGAAACATCCGAAGAACGTGCCTTTGGGGACGGTGAAATTGACCCCGTCCAAAGCGTTGACGGCCGCATACTTCTTTCTCAGGTCCTGCACGAGGATGGCGGGCATGCACGTTCCATTCCTCGTTGGTTATATAATCACTATGACCCGGTTATCACCAGAATCTGAACTCAGCCAGATAGTTTTATCAATCGAAATTATAATTGGAACTGGATGACAGTTGCCAATCAGGCATTTGGGACTGCTCCGGGAAAGACCAGGCCGCTCGGAGTCACGATATTGGCGATATTGAACGCTCTGGGCGGGATCATGACCCTTATAGGTGGGGTAGCCGCGATCGGGGTCACGTCGACAGGGATCCTTGCACCTCTAGGGATAGTCTTTGGCGGATTCACGATCTTGATCGGCCTATTCCAGCTCATAATCGCCTGGGGCTTGTGGACCGGGAAGAAATGGGCATGGTTGCTCGCACTCATCTTCGGCATACTGGGTGTGATCTTCGGGATACTGGGCCTTATAGGCGGTGGATTCACCGGCATCGTGAGCCTGCTCATCAACGCCATCATCGTCTACTATCTGATGAGGCCAGAGGTAAAGGCCTTCTTCGGACGGTAGAAACACCTTCTATATCCATTTTTTTAGAAATTAATTATTATTAGGACCGCTCATTCATTCCTTATGGCGTCAGATCAACAACCGGGACAGCCGCAACCCTATCAACCCCCGCAATATGACCAGCAATATCAACAGCAACCGTATCCTCAGCAGCCATACCAGCAGCAGCCTGGACCTTATTATCCCATGCCCCAGCAAAGGCAAAGGCCCATTGGAGTGACCATTCTCGCGATCCTCGAAGTGTTGGGAGGGATCCTTCTTCTCTTCGGGGCCTTGGGAATGTTCGCCATAGGCGCGGTGATCAATAGTCAGGACCTAATCTCTCAGTTGGGGACAGATGTTCCCCAGTGGTTCCTGGACCTTAGCCCCTGGGTCTTCGTGGCCATCGGCGCGGTCATGCTCATCTTCGCTATTGTCGCATTTATCCTCGCCTGGGGTTTCCTGAAGGGCAAGAAGTGGGCGTGGATATTGGGAGTGATATTCGCAGTACTGCAGATCATCAGCGGCGTATTCTCATTATTCACCTCGGGTGCTAGCGGAATCATCTCCTTAGTGATTCCGATCCTCATCCTGGTGTACCTGATGATGGCGTCTACGAAGGCTTGGTTCAATCAATAATGGACCATCCAAACCCTTTCATTTTTACCAATTATTCATTTCTACAACTTAAGGTTCATTAACCGGCAGGGTCTGGTTCGGCCCATGGTTGAAAGAAAGGGCCTTCTGGTCGGAGTGGTCGCCCTAGCGGTGATCGTCGTCCTGGTGCTCACGGTAGTGCTCTCCTACAACTCCCTGATCTCTAAAGATCAGAACGTAAACAACAAGTGGAGCAATATCGAGGTCGAGATCCAGCGCCAGGTCGAACTGGTTCCGCAGCTCCTACAACAGGAGAACGTGTCCATGTATTTCGAGCAGGGGCTGCTGGAGAACATCACCTCCCTCCGTACTCAGTGGCTGAACACCATGGCCGACCGTTCGGTGAACGAGCAGGTCAACTTCAGTACCGAGTTCATGGTCCAGATGGGGGCCTTCATGTCCGTGGTGGAATCGTACCCTGCCATCCAGTCGACCGATACCATCCGAGATATAATTGTGTCTCTGGAGGGGACGCAGAACCGTATTGCCGCAGCCAGGATATTCTATAATGATGCGGTGAACGAGTACAACACCGCCATCCTCAGCTTCCCCAACAATATGTTAGCCGGTACCTTCGGTTTCGAGCAGGCCTCCTACTTCCAGCAGGGGCAGTGAGAGGGTTTGCGATCGTCCGTCCGGGTGGTGGTGGGACTTGCTGTCCTAGCGATCGTCATCGGAGGCACCATAGCGGCCACCTACATGGTGCTCCGCCCATCGGACACAGGAAGGGACGAGGGGATACCGGAGCTGAAGTACTACACTACCGACCTTGCGGGGGTGCTCACGGAGAGCGACCTGTACTATATCGACGAGATCTGCTATGAGGTCAACCTGAACTCCTCCTGCGAGATAGCAGTAGTGGTCGTGAACAGTACCCAGCCCTACGACATAAACTACTATGCCCTGCGCACCTTCCAGTACAATGGCATAGGCAAGGAGGGAAGGGACAATGGAGTCCTCGTGGTGGTAGCGACCGATGACGGTTCCTGGAGGATAGAGGTCGGCTATGGGTTGGAGGGCATCCTGACCGATGTGCGAGTAAATCGGCTGGCCCAGGAGTACCTTTTACCCAATATGACCGCGGGAGGCTACGGCGACGGCCTCTTCGAGCTCACCTTCGCCATGGGCATGATTATGGAAACCGAGTACTCCGGGGATCGCGGGACTGACAGGACCTATCCGATCTCCTGGATACCCCTGACCTGGGGCGATTGGGCCCTGGTGGGGGTAGCGTACATATTCCTGGCGGTGGTCACCAAGGGATGGGCCCTTCGACCACTGCTGTTCCTGATCGCCATCATGAGCGGGGGCAGGGGAGGGTTTGGCGGAGGCCGTTCCGGGGGCGGGGGGGCCTCCGGGAGATGATGTACGTGGGCCTGTGAGCTTAATAAAATCCCACTATCAGGGGCAGGGCTATGGCTCTGGTATGCTTGGCGAATATGACGATGTTCCGGCCGGTCCCGAGTATGCCTTTCTGTGGGCGTTCAGCGGTGATGGGGCACTATGTGTGTGGAGGTATCACGATCAGTCGCATCCGCACTTGCGGGGGGCGGTCCTCCCCGAGCACCGAGAACATACCTTCTTGGTGTTGTCCGAAGCGTTCCAATCGGTGCAGTCACCGCACACCCACTCATGGCACTGGGCGCATTCATAACCGGGCTTGGGCGCTCCTGGGTCCGTGGAGCGCTGCTTGGACATCTTCCTCCCGCAGGCCTTGCATTTGACGATCTCAGCGTCCGCCATTTCACTCACCGAACGAGGAGCTGGGAGGTATTATTTCAAGGGCGCTGAAAACTGGTTCTGATTCCGCGAAGAAACAATGAACACAGCACAAGCCCACCTGTTCGGAAAACCCTATTATATGTTCCAGTGTTATCATGGCACACACTGAGGGAAGGGGTAATAAATGAAGGGCGGAAGTGTTCTGACGAGCAAGATCGAGAGCGAGATAGATCTTCTTAAACGGCATGTCCAGATGCTAAAGGCGATCATGGAGAACGAGCCCATAGGCATCATCCGCCTGTCGGAGCTCCTTGATTTCCCTCAACACAAGGTCCGTTACTCGATGAGGATTCTGGAGCAGGAGGGGCTGATCAAGCCTTCCCCGGAGGGAGCGGTCACCACCGAGAAGCTGAGGCCTTTCATGGAGCACCTCAAGGACCTGCTGGCCATGATGGAAGAGACCGTCCAGGAGCTTAAGACGCAGTTGGTATAGGAGCGAAATTCATTAATATCAGTTGGTACTTCCCTTGCCTACACGCCGTCGTAGCTCAGCTGGTAGAGCGTGTGACTGTTAATCCCTGAACAGGGGAACGGTCATCACAAGGTCAACGGTTCGAGCCCGTTCGACGGCGCCTCACTCTTCTACCTTAAATCGCTTCGCCTTTTGCACATCACGCCGATCGCGGCGTCAAGCTCCACCGCCCTCAGGGAGCCGATGAGCAGCTGCCTACCGTCGAAGGTCCGCACCAGTACACCCTCCGTGCCCCGGACGATGTACGCCCAGCCAGTCCGTCCATACCTTATGCCCCAACCTCCGAAGTCTCGAAGCGGATGGTAAGCCATTGCGCGGTGCTCCACGATCTCGCTCCGACCGAAATGACGGGATCTCAGATGGACGGGAAAGAACCTTACGCTAAGTCCGGCGACGGACACCGTCACCTCCAGGCGGATGGTGAGGATGAATACGACCAGCGCGCTGATAAACAGTAGGAGGACCCACATGAGCGCGTCGGACGCCGGGTTGTTACCCCACGGAACCCCAAGGACGATCTGCTGGACGAAGCCCCAGGCGAAGATCGCCAACATCCCCAGCAGCAGGGCCAGGATCCAGGGTTGCCGGAAGCGCTGGACCTCCTCGAAAAGGATGTCGTCCATGCCTCACCCTTTCAATCGACCAGGAGCAGACCGTTCCACACCGGGCGGTCCTTGGGCGGAAGGTCGAAAGGCAGACCCGCGTTCCTGGCGGTCTCGAACACATCTATGCCCATGGCCTCCGTCGCCGGCCGGGAGCGGAAGGGGTGCCGGCAGCTCTTTCCCGAACCTTGGCCAACGCACTCGTCGCACAGGCGGCAGGCCCCGCCGGAGAAGGCCGCGGCGAAGCGGTGCCCTGCCCTCATGGCTTCCTTCTCCAGCAGCCCCATGAGATCGATGAACGCTATCTCCGAACAGAGCAGCTGCTGATAGTATTCCTTGTCCGCGTACGCCTGCTCCATGCCCCGGGCGCTGTCATCGATGGTGAAGGAGCGCACGGGGATGGGGTACTGTACCAATATGGCCCGGGAGTACCTCTCCAGCACCTTTCCGAACTCTTGTAAGGGCATGAAGTTGGGCGGGCACATGAGGTTATGGCCATAGTGTTCGCACATAGGGACGGTGCACTTCAGGCGCACCCGGGGGTCCAGGACGACTCCGCGCGCATCCATGGTACTGACGCCACTTGCCCCCCTGGACCTGGCCAGTTCGCACAATGCCTCAAGGTCTCTTGCATCGATCACGCTATCTACCATTTAGAATCCCCCTGTCACGCGCGGCGTGATCCGAAGACGGTAGGATCAACGTCGAAGGCATTTCCTGACTACCTCGTGTGACATGCCGCACGACCGTGTTTGACCAGGTACTTCTGATGGTACTCTTCAGCTCGCCAGAACTTACCAGCTGGGACGATCTCGGTGACAATGGGGTTCCTGTAGCGGCCACTGGCCTGCTGCTCGGACTTGGAACGCTCGGCCTTCTCCCGTTGCTCCGGCGTGTGGTAGAATATCGATGAGCGGTACTGGTCACCGACATCCGGACCCTGGCGGTTCAGGGTGGTGGGATCGTGTATCCTCCAGAAGACCTCCAGCAGTTCGTCGTACTTCACGATGCGCGGATCGAAGCTGATCTCCACCGCCTCGGCGTGACCGGTCCGATGACCGCACACATCACGGTAGGTAGGATTTTCCAGGGTCCCTCCCGTGTAGCCCACGGTGGTGGAGGTGACCCCCTCGATATTGTCGAACGCCGCCTGAACGCCCCAGAAACAACCAGCCCCAAAGGTAGCTTTCTCTTCTGTCATGATGACCTTGCCATTTCTTACTAGGAACGGCCACTATATAGCGGTGATTGTGGTGCGGCCATTGCTGGAAGCCTCATCCGTGGTTCAATAAAGTATATATCTCAAGGTCCAATTTACCTCGTTCATAGGGCCCGTAGCTTAGTCCGGTGGAGCGTCAGGCTCATAGGAGTCCCTATGGGACCTGAGATACCCGATGGTCGTCGGTTCAAATCCGACCGGGCCCACTCCTCTTATGCCAGGTACCGACGTCGATCCGACCTTGATAACCCGATGTTTTAATTTATGCTGGTGTTAGTTACATTAGATGATAGTCCCCCTGCTGGTTTTGTTGATCGGGGTCGTTGCCATTTACTTCGGCGCTCGGTGGCTTGTCGAGGGCGCGTCGGAACTGGCTGCCCACTTCGGCGTTCCTCCACTGGTAATCGGACTGACCATCGTCTCATTTGGCACATCCCTACCAGAGCTGGTCCTGGGGGTGCTGTCAGGGCTGGAGGGTGTGGGTTCGCTCTCTGTGGGCAATGTCATAGGGGCCAACATATCCAATGCCACTTACATCATAGGTGCTTGTGCCATCCTGACCCCTATCATCGTCAGGTTCGAGGAGATAAGGAGAGAGGCCATATTCATGCTGGCGTCGCTGCTCGTGCTGTTGCTGTTCGCTTATGATGGCACCCTCGGAGCTGTGGAGGGTATCGTCATGGTCGCTCTATTTGTCCTCTACGTAGCCCTGCTGGTGCGGTCGCTCTACTGCTGCCGGCCCTCCCGGGTGGTGGTGGAGGAGTTCGAGGCTGCGAGACCGGATGTGGAGCCCCCGCTGAAAAGCCTGTCCTTCGTGCTGGTAGGCGCGGTCATATTGATCGTTGCCACCGATGCGGCTGTCCGGTCAGCCACGGAGGTGGCCACGAGCCTGGGGATGAGCGAGTTCCTCATTGGGCTCACTATCGTTACCTTGGGCACCACGACCCCTGAGTTTGCCACCAGCTTGGTCGCTGCTTACAAGAAGAGGGCGGACATTGCCGTCGGCAACGCCCTGGGAACGCTGGTGTTCAATTCCTTGTTGGTCCTTGGTGTTGGTGCCATGATCAGGCCCCTAACGTTGACAGAAACCCAGATCTTGCTGGGTATAGTTCCCCTACTCCTCTTCGGCACCTTACTGGCAGGGATCGTGTACCGTCGCGAGGGCATCGGTAGGCGGGAGGGCGTGTTCCTGGTGGTCCTATACGTCATATATCTGGCAATATTGCTTTCTTACAGTTGATCGCCCTGCTGGCCTCTGCACCGCATCGCACCGAGGGAGACCAGCTTGCCGGACCGGGGGAAAGGCTGTCGAAGTGGTGCTCTCCCTCCCATTCTCACCATCGACGGACCTACTGGAGCCTCTCCCTGAGCGTCCGAGCTATGTCCAGCCTCTTGCTCCAACGGATGGGCCAGACGGCCGAGGGCGTTGTGAACGCCCAACCCACAATGAGGACGGTCAGGGCAGCAGCGATGGTCATCCCCACGGGGATGTAGAACACGGCCTCCTCCATCAGACCCGCGAACACCTGGGCCATGAGTAGGGCGAAAGGGACCGCCAGCAGGGACGACACCATGCCTAGGAGGGCAGCCTCCACCAGCAGGGATTTTATTGTGAAGGAGCGTGGAAGGCCAAGGGAGGACACTGCTGTGAACTCCAGGTCCCTCTCGGATGCCGAGACCACGACGGCTGATGTCGCCACCGCTAGCGCGATCAGGAGGTTGAGCACGAAGAAGCCGTAAAAGAGGGAGAGCGCGCTGGCCAGCAGGTCGTGTACCGAGCCCACGACGTCCTCCCGTGGTTGAACTCCTGCTACCCAGGGATCGCTGGATACGGTAGAGATGTAGCTGGACGCCTCCTGGCCTGAGTTTAGGGAAACATAAATGCCTTGACACACGTCCTCCCCGATGATGGATAGCGCCATCTCGTTGCTGGTGTACACTGCGTCGGTCTGCAGGTCATCCACGATGCCTGTCACCATAAGGTCTATGTTCTTCCCGCCGAACGCAAGGCTGAGCACGCTTCCTGTTCCGCCCCCCAGCTCGTCGGCCAGCTTTTTGGCGATGACCGCACCGCTGAAGTCCAGGGACCCAGAGCGCAGTTCCCAGGCCCTTATGCCGCCCATATCAGGGGATGATGTCATCACTATCCCTGTGGACCGCCCATCGTGAGAGGCGAGGCCGCTAAGGATGGTGTAGGGCATGATCCTCGCTACCATTTCGTCCCCGAACCGTTCCATCGCCTCGCTCTGATCCCTGGGGGACGTGAAGGATATAGAGACGTCCCAGAGATAAGAGGAGGATTGTCCGTCAATGTACGACGTGGAGGAATCGAGAAGGACCAACCATGAGCCGGCAGCGCCCACGGTGAGGCCGACCGCGATCATGATAGCGACCGCACGTTTGGGCTCGCGGAGAAGGTTACGCATCCCCAGGGTTGTCGACAGGGACCTGCCCCGACCCTTCCACGCCCAGATATGCGATCGAGGTACGTAGCTCAGGGCCGTCCGGATGTCCTGTCGCAGCACAAAAAGCACCGGGACCAGGCTTGCGGTCAGGACCACCAGTGCGGTGATGACGAAACCTATGAGGAAGGGGATAGGGCTGAGCGGAAGCACTACGGGAATATCGCCCATCATCTGCAAAGCCAGCGATGTCATAGCCACCGTGAACCCGTAACCCAGCAGGACACCCAGCAATCCACCCACCAGCAGCGTGACCATGCCCATCCCGAGGTAGGTTACCGCGATGCGCCACCTTTCCATTCCCAGGGACATCAGGACCCCTATGTTCCTGGAATCGCTCACCACCATGCGATACATGGTGATGAATATGGAAACGCCGCCTATGAGCACGAACACCAGGCTAATTGATGGCAGCATGACCGCCATCTTGCTCGCTCCCATGTCGATGAACACGACAGTGGGGTGGTCCTCTTTGAAGGTCATGGAAGAGACGGGCAGGGATACGAGAGAAGCGGCGATCTCTTCCCTGGTGCCACCGTCCACCATCAGCGCGATGTCGTTTATGTTGTTACCAGATGCCGACATCAGCGTGGGCAGGGGGATGTAAATGATCGTTGCCCCGCCTGACCCGGAGATGATGGCTCCGGCCTGTAGCTCGTTGAAAAGGTATTCCGGAGAGCGCACCACGCCCGTTATGTCTACGCTCAGGGATGTGCCGTTCACGAGCAGCTGGGCCGTTCCCCCGATGTCCTTGCCCCCCGCGATAACGACGCCTTCTGAGGGGGTGGAGAACAACCGACCTTCCAGTAAAGTGAGGCGACTGATGTCCGTCCGGGAGGGATCAGAGATGCCGATTATGGTGGCCTGGGACCAGCTTCCGTTCACCAGGACCTGCCCCGTCTCCTTCAGCCTGAGATCATAGGCCTGCACGGGAAGGGATGCGAGCGCGCTGTTGATCTCCTCTGGAGTCCGCCCCTCGTACAGAGATACCAGTAGGTCTGGCATGCGGCTGTCGTCCAGGTAGGAGGAGGCGCTGGTCTCTATAGCCTCTGAGCTATACAGCCCCGCCGCCATCATGGCCAGTGCCCAGGCGACGATGAACGAGGATAGTGTCAGGCTGAGCTTCCTTCCTCGCAGCCTCCGCAGCATCATCTTGAAGGTGAGGGACATAGGGCCTCCTCATGCCTCGATCAGCCGACCGCGCCTCAGCTCATAGCATCGGTCCATGCGTTCCCGGAGGCGGAAGTTGTGTGAGACCACCACGAAGGACGTCCCCAGCTCCTTGCTTGCTCGCGTGAGAACGTCGAGCACGACACCTTCGCTACCTTCATCCAGGTTCCCAGTCGGTTCATCGGCGAGGACCAGTTTGGGCCTCTTGACCAGGGCACGGGCGATGGCCACCCTCTGCTGCTGTCCAGCAGAGAGCTGCTGGGGAAAGCTGTCGAGCTTTTCCACCATACCCACAGCCTCCAGCTCCTTTATGGACCGTTCCCTGGCATCCACCCTAGTGAACCCCCTTCCCTCGATAGCCAGCATTACGTTCTCCAGCGCGGTGAGGGTGGGTATGAGATTATAGAACTGAAAGACGAAGCCGACATCGGTGCGGCGGTAATCATTGAGTCCGTTGCGGTCCAATAATGTGATTTCCCGCCCGTCCACTATGATGCTCCCCGCATCCGGCCGTTCGATGCCACCGATGGCATTGAGCAAGGTGGTCTTCCCCGAACCCGATGGGCCCATGATCATCACCATCTCGCCCCTCTCCACCGACAATGCCAGGTCCGACAGGACCAATGTCTCCTCGTCCCCGCTGCGGAAGGCCTTGGAAAGCGCCATCACATTAAGGAAGCTCATGTTTCTCCCTGGTTACAATAAGGACGTGGGGACGAAAGGATGTTGTGCCGTTGATTCACGGCATTTTAAATACGTATGACATAGATGTGATATCATGCGCAAGATCACGATCGAGATGGTTCCCGATCAGAGGCTCGGGGAGATCATGCGGCCCCTGATGGAGCATATGGAGGAGATGGAGATGGTCGAGCTGCTCCGATTGGATCTCCAGCAGGGCTTGAAGATCGTGGTGTTGAAGATAAGACTGGCCCCCGGGTCCACGGTGGAGGACATAAAGTCCACGGACCTGTTCGACATTAAGATCGTGGAGGTCATGGAGCAGAAGGGCAACGAGGTAACTTGCCTGATGAAGGTCAGGATGCCGGAAGGGTTCGATGATATCCGGAAGGATGCCGACCTAGACCTGACCTGGACCCACCCGATGAAAATATCTCGCGATAAGATAGTATACAGCTTCATAGGCGAGGATGAGCCGATCAGGAAAGCCCTAGAACTGTTGAAGGAGTTCGGATTGAACGCCAAGATCAGCATTCATAACACGTCGTTCACCGATGGTGACCATTTATCCCTTCTGACCGAAAAGCAAAGGTCGATCCTGGTCACGGCCAAGAAGATGGGGTACTACCGTTACCCCCGGGAGGCGGGAGCGGAGGACGTCGCCAAGGCCCTGGGGCTCTCCACGTCCACGGTGACAGAGCACCTTCGCAAGGCCGAGGTTCGTCTGATCGATGGCATCCTTGCCGGTTACTGATCGCTATGTGACCCTATGCCGATGACATCTCAACGTAGCGCCCATGCTATTCAGGTTCTGCCTCTGGCGCCTGTATTGTACTCCTCGTCCGAGCGGCCGGTGGTCTTAGGCCCTTCGCGGGACAAGATTATTAATGTCGACCTGCCTAGGAGCAGAGGCAGATGAAGGCACGCTCGATCGTTCTTATCATCGTTGCCATCGTGGTGATGGCCGTCGCCATAGTGCCTGTGTGGTCAGCTCTCAGCAGCACGCTGTTCCCCTCGCCCAGCGACAATGTCGACTTCGCGGAGTATAATCCATATGCCAGCGGAGGTACCTGGTACAAGGGACAGCTGCACAGCCATTCCACGCGATCGGACGGCGAGCTCGCTCCCTCGGACGTCGTCGCCAGATATGCCAGCTTTGGATACAAGTTCATCGCCATCAGCGATCATCACACAGTGACGAAGATCAAGGGTGGCAGCGTCCTGGTGCTGGGGCAGGAGTATGGCAAGGGCTCCACCGAGTCAGGGCTTCAATATAATCCGCACATGAACGGGATTAACATCTCCTCGGCTCCCTCGGAGGACCTGCCGCAGCAGAAGAGGATCGACAGCATCACCTCCCAGAGCGGCATCGTGGTGCTTAACCATCCGACCATGTTCATGTTCTCCTACGACCTGAACGACCTGAAGGAGCTACGGAACTACACGGCGATCGAAATCTACAACGGCTACAGTGATGGTTTCCTGAGCGGTGATGCGGTATCCCTCTGGGACGACATCCTGAGTACAGGCAGGGTGGTCTGGGGAACGGCCGGCGATGATGCCCATACATCGGCGACGTACGACAAGGGGTGGATAGAGGTGAGGCTGAGCGGAAAGCTGACCACCGCCAACGTGATAAACGCAATAAAGCGAGGGTCGTTCTACTCTACCCAGGGGCCTATGTTCGATGAACTGAGGTTCAACGGGACGACCTTCACCGTCAGCAGTCCCGACGCCCATTGCATCAGCTTCTACGGTCGTGACGGAAGGCTGCTGGAGACCGTGAACGGCGGTTATGCCAACTATACCGTGAAGGGAAACGAGGGCTATGTCCGGGCGGAGGTCTCCGCTGATGGGCTTAAGGCCTGGAGCCAGCCGGTCTTCGTAGGAAAAAGTTCGACATCGGTGTCGGGTAACACCGTCTCCGATATCGGACCGTCCTTTGCAACCCGGACCTGGGAACCTGTATGGATCTAGTTGCTTAGTTGCAATAGGCTCCTTTCCATACCCCATGTTTGCACGGGCGCCTATCTGGATAGTGCTTCCTTCAGCTCTGCTGCGACCCTCCATCCGCCGACTATGGATGGGAGGAACCCTATTCCGTTGCATGCGGTGTTGTACCACAATCCAGGCACCTGGGGGTCCTGACCGACCAGCCTCATGCCGTCCTGAGTGTAGCCCATGGGGCCGTTCCAGCACATCATCTCCTCCTCCCGGAGCTTGCGGGGATAGGAACGAGAGAGGAAACCGTCGATCCTGGCGTAGATGCCAGAGGGGTACTCCGCCCCGTGGTCCAGCTCCTCCGATATGGGCTGCTGGGGCCCGCCCACGGTCACCAGGTCCTTTCCGTTCAGAAGGAAGGACCGCCGGGTGAGGTAGAAGTACGGTTCCTGCTCAGGGTCCCCCTCCTCATGGAAGTACGTGAAAGCTCCTGGAGCATTATTCTCCTCGGAGGTGTGAGCGACCATGGAGGCCACATACCTTCGCAAGGACCTGGAGATCAAGGGCACTTCATATGATTCGATCTCCGGGGGAGGATAACCGTTGGTGCATATCACGGCGGCGTCGGCCGTTACGCTACCCTCCTGTGAACGAGCCTTCACCGCGTCCGTGAAGGAGATGCTGGTGACAGGGCTTTCTTCGTGCAGGACGAACCTATCAGGATAATTATCTAGAAGATGCCGGGCGATTGTCTGGCTGATCCGCCCGCTGTTGGCCAGGGACGCTGGTGCAGGGTAAGCAGCGATGTACCGGTCCCTGGTGCAGAGGACCTCCTTTAACTTGGAGGTGGTCGTGGTCGAGACCATATCAGCCAGCCCCGGATCGATCTCGACCAGGGGGATTGTCTCCTTATCTATCATCAAAGGATGGATGGGAGCGCCGTACTGGGCCCGCAGCCTCATCTCCTCCAACTGACGCTGTATCTCCAGCAGAGAGGAGAGGCCGGTCCAGATGGTGGTCTTGAAGAGACCGTCTTCAAGACCTATGTGCCTGCAGATCTCATCCACCATCCGGTGTCCCTGGTCGATGTCGTTGAGCATGGAGGCGATCTCTGCGCCTGGATGTGTACCCATAAGGTCCTTGAAGCTACGTTCCACGGACGCGATCCCTTGACCACCGTTCCGGCCTGACGCGCCATAACCGACCTTGGTCCTTTCCAAGAGAGAAACGCGGAGGTCGCTCTCCTGCAGCAAATAGTAGGCAGTGGAGGTCCCGGCGATCCCCGCGCCAACGATGACGATGTCCGTTCTCTCATCATCGACTAGTGGCTCGCCCATTGGGCGGTCTTCCATCTCCTTGATCCAGGGGGAGATGATCTCACAAGGCATGATGTACATGAAAAGGGAGGAAGTACAATTTACTCTCCCCGGTGGAACTAGGAGCGAGAAATGTGATAGTGATGACGAGCATCGTTACTGTCGACCGACTGCTCTTAAGCGGGAACTGAGAACTGGGCCAATATAACCGGGGGCCTCCACCGCCATTCGACGAGATGACGAGAAAAAACGTCGACGGTTCGTGGAAGGAGCAGAGGCCGTCTAATCAAAATTTCTCATATAATAAAATTCTTATCGGATCAGCCTCATATTGAATTTTCAGGCGGTGAGCGAGTGAGAGTAGAGATAGTACATGCATCCAAGTACGGCAACGGCAAGATGGTGGCGGAGGAGATCCAGAGGTCGATGGCCTCTAAGGGGCATCAGGCCTTCGTACATAGTTACCAGGAAGTACGTCCAAAAGAGCTGCCCCCTGCGGACCTGTACATATTCGGTACCCCTGCCAGGGTAGGGAAACCGTTGGGGAGCATGCGTCGCTTCATCAAGAAAGTGAGTCTACCCGAAGGCACCAGATACGCACTGTTCGCGACCCATGGTGCACCGCAGCCGAACAAGAAGACGGGGGAGCTGCCATCACCCCAGGAGCAGGAGAGATGGTACACTAGCATTCCTGTGCTGACAGAGATCCTGAGCTCTAAGGGCTTGGTGAAGGAGGCGGACGTGAGAGTGTTCGTGAAGGAACTCAAGGGACCTCTTGAGGATGGCTGGCAGGCCAAGGTGGGGTCTTTCGTGGAGCAGCTCCTCCGCGAAAAGTAGGGACTTGATCACTGATGATCGCCCTCGGTCGAAGGCCGCTTCATATTTACAACATATTAGTGCCGGTTCTCACTGGCCGACATGCCAGTTAGAAAAATGGACGGCGGTCCTGGATGTCGTAAAGAACCCTACCTGGACGATAGCTGACACTCTTGTGCTCAGGTCCTAAAGGGGCGGCGGTATAGAGAATCTAGTATTTTAATATTTATATGTAATTTCTCTATAAAGTATTTATAGCACCGATTAGAAATCGACCTCTGTGAACGCAGGCAGGATCACGACAGCTATAGCTGTGCTAATGTGCGCTTCGATCATTCTCACCTTATTGCCGACCCCGACGGCGGCATCGGACATGCCCGAGACCACCACGTTCTTCACCGAGTATGTGGAGGAGCCTTCCTTCGAGGGGTGGGACGTCCAGTGGTCGAAGTTCGATGCCAACACCGCTGCCAGCTTGGACACCTGGTGCCGCACCACGCATGAGAGCTATGCTGGCACACACGCTGCATACTGTGCTAAAAGCGGTTACAATACCCATTATACCGACGGGAACGGGGATCAGCCGTTGAACGGGAACATACTGGGGAGCAATACCTCCAACCCTGCGAGCCTGGTGCTGCGTTACGATACCAACATGGATGCCATCATGCGCAAGTACGTGTCCTCGATGGGTCTCGCCTACTATAGCACCGTCACCCTGACTTTCTGGTTCTACTCAGACACCGGGCGCTCCGATGCTGTGCAGCCAGGAACGGGCGAGTCGGTGGGGTACGACTTCCTCAATGTGATATACTACACAGGGTCCAACGCCACCATGAGCAAGCATGTCGCCTGGACCGACAGCTATGCCCAGGCTACCGCCAAGACGTGGACCAAGGTGACTGTGAACGTACCCAACGCAGCCACATGGCTGGGCTTCGAGTTCGTTTCCGGCACCATCGCTCCCACCGGAGGGGACGCCAACAATGCCTTCAACGCCTACGGCATCAGCGTCAAGGACGGGGGTATGAAGGAAGGCGTATATCTGGACAACATCAGCTGCGTTGGCAGCGATCCCGTGGAGTCGGTGCCCCTGGTCACGTCCGCCGGCAGCATGGCGGCCTATCAGACCGATCGCGAGTTCACTGTACAGGTGGAGGACAACGATCCCCTGGGGATGACCATGGAATGGGTCTACCTCTACTACCGCATCAACGGGACCGGGGAGTGGACTAAGTACACCAACGATTTGAAGCCGTCCGGAGCCTTCGTTTCCAACGCCATCTCGTTCACAGCCCCCTCTGATGGGAGTTATGAGTTCTTCACTCAGGGGAAGGATTATGAAGGTAGGCTGGAGACCAAGCGCAATGCTGCCGATGCCACGACAATGGTGGATACCGGAGCGCCGATCACCACCGTATCCTTCATCGGCGATAAGGTGGGTACCTCATACAGTGGGGCGGTCGCCCTCGGCCTCACTTCCACCGATCCAGCTTCCGGGGTCAACTCGACCATGTACCGCATAGACGGCGGGTCATGGAAAGCTTACACCGGTCTTGTGGGGCTATCGGCATCAGGCTCGCACACCGTCGAGTACTACTCGATGGACAAGGCCGGCAATAGGGAGGCCACGAAGAGCTCGACCGTCGCGGTCACCAACGGCTCGCCCCAGATAGTGTTCCAGGACCAGAGCAAGGCCTATGCTGGAAATCACGCCACCATCAATTTCGCCGTGGCCGACCCCATCGCCATCAGCAGCCTCAAGTATTCCCTGGACGGACAGGGCTTCCTAGACCTGGCACTTAATGCGACGTCTGTCACGCTTACCGGACTGGAGCAGGGATCGCATAATGTGACCGTCAGAGCCACGGACATATCTGGCCGCAGCATAGAGGGCACTGTCAACTTCACGGTGGGAAGCCTTTCCACTGACGTTCTAGGGGCAGTGACCGAGGACCCGATCCTTCTAGGCATCTTGGGAGCCGTCGTCATCGCGTTCGTCGGAGGCACGGTGTGGCTGTTTAGAAGGAAGAGGTGAACGTCACCTCCGGCACATCCCATCTCCTTTCATTGATGGGTCCGCCGAGCCTTCCCCCAATTTTTAAATGCGTTCTACTTACCGCTCACTTCACCGTCGTCCGTAGGGGAAAGTATGAGCTCATCCAACGCCTCCAGCTTCTTGGCCACGGTCCTGCCCCGGGGGGTCAGTGACAGCAAGTAGGACTTACGAGGCTTCGTCTCCACATTTATTATGATGAGCTCCTTCTCCTCCAGCTGCCTCACGATCGTCATCATACGGCCGTAGTTGGGCATTATGGCCCTTAGCTCGCAGGCGATCACCTTCTCCCCTCTTCGGGACTCCAGGTAAGTGAGGATGGAGAAGACATGGTCTATGTCCAGTATGTGCTGTGTTCCTACGTCACCCATCCTGTGATAAAAAACGGTCATCCGACTTAATGACTCGTATAACTCCATATTTTCGGAGATACCAACGGCCCCGGTAAGAGCGAGTTCCCCCCTGACCATCTTTACGGTTTTATGGTCATGAGACCTCCCAACACCCCCTCGTGTTATTGGAATGGAGTTTTCAGTGCGGTAAGGATAATACATGGTCAGGATTTGATGGAGCGATCGCTATGATCTGCCAGACATGCAAGACCTGGGTACCCGGTAATGTGAACTTCTGTCCCAACTGCGGAGCATCAAAGGACCACTTCGTTCAGGACGGTGCGGTCCCGTCATCGACACCCGCGGTGTCTCCATCCTTCGCCCCTACTTTCCAACCTATCGCAGCCCTCTCCCCGCTGGTACTTCCGGCGGCGGGCCTGAGACCGGGGGAGCGCGTGTTCCAGGTATGGAGAGCAGCCCTGGACCAGGGGTACTCATCAGATGAGGACGCCACCTCCAATTCGATAGGAGGGCTCCTACTTGCCACCGATCACCGCCTTATCTTCCTCCAGGAAAAAGGGGTGCTCAACAAGAGCTACAAGCCCAGGGAGTCCCTGGAATGGGGGCAGATGAAGGGTTACAAGGCCACGTCCATGTTGCACATCAAGGGGCTGGAGGTTCAGGTCCCCGCCCGCATCGGCACCAAGCGTCACCAGTTCGACAACCTTTATGAGCTCGACCCTCAGTCCCTGAAACCTCTGACCCCCTGGCCGGTGGAGCAGACCAGGGCCTTGCTTGACGCCCTTGCTCAGAGGAGACTGTAGGGCCCAAAGTGCCCTTCAAGGGTCCATCAGCTCGATTCCAGCTTCCTTGAACCTGTCCTTAACTGCCGAGATGTACTTGGACACAATATCATCGCGGTTATTTATCTCCCTGATCCAGATGCGGATGTTAAGGCGCATCTTGCTGCCGTGAAGGTCCAGGATGTTGACCTGAGGATCGAGCTTACTGAGATCCTCATTGTGGTCCAGAAGGTTCCTGAAACCGGGACTGCGGAAAAGCTTGAGCATGATGCCCCTTTGTTCCCTGCTTTCTATTCCCGGGAGGATGCGCTCATCGCGATCGGCCTCATCATAGATGATGCTTCTGATCAGGTCCATGTCGCTATTGGGGTCCACCCAGAGATTGATCTGAGTGGCCACGAAGCCGGCCTGGGTATAGTTCACCACCTTTCCGTTGAGGATGAGGGAGTTGGGGATCATTATGATCCGCCCTTCAACATCCCTTAGAACGGTGTTCAATAGGTTGATGTCCTTTACCCGGCAAACTCCGGTCGTGGGGGCCTGCCCTACTTCCACCCAGTCCTCCAGCTGGATCGGCCGGGTAAACGAGATGATTATGCCTGAGAGAATATTGCTTATTATCTGCTGGGATGCGAAGGCGAGGGCTACTCCAACGAAGCCTAGCGAGATGATGAGACCGGTCAGCTCTTGCTTAAGGACCTGGCTGAACGCTATGCTGATGGCTGCGATCAGGATGGAGTACATCACCAGGCGGGCGATGAGTTTGGACATCCTGCGCCCAACCCTCTCGTCGAGCGTCCGGCGGATCAGGTAATTCGAGATCCTTCCGATGAGCGCACCTATGAGGACGACCAGCAGGAAGACTATCAGTATCTCAGCGGTGAATGTGCCGAAGATCGGTGTGTCCAACCAACTCATGGTGATCCCGGGGACCCGCCCTTGTCGGCCTCACTATTGAACAGTTCTCTGCCCTTCAAGAAGAGCTCTAAGCTCACCAGCTCCCCTATCAGTCGCCCTTCGGCATCTACCACGGGGAGGTCATTGACATGGTCCTTTATCATGATCTCCAGCGCGTCCACCAGCCGATCGTCCTTGGTCACTGAGCGTGTGGGGGTCACGAGGTCAGCGATATCCTGCTTGAGCGTATCCCTGAGGAAGCGGTAGAAGGAGAGGGCCCCCTTATCTCTGACACCGGTACGGTAACCGATAAGGCGGAGGATGGTATCGGTGTTGACCATGCCCAGGAGCATTCCTTCCTCATCGATTACGTAGACCTTCCGAGAGACGGTATTTTCCAGCATGCCTTCGATTATCTTGGATATCTTAGCATCCCTGGCGACCGTTGTCGGCCTCTTGACGATGAGCTCGTATACATCGCCGACGAGGGTGTCCCTGAACGTCTTCTCCTCCGTCCGCATGAACTTTGATTGGAGCCCAGATACTTCAACGATTCGCCCTCACGCTCACCCGGAGCAAATATGGCCAAAATTAGTGATCGGTCGAAGGTTGTAAGGTAACGGCCTCCATCAGGGCGCTCCAATCCAGGGTCGTCTCCACACAGCCGTCCTTGGTAGTAACGACCCCCATCCCCAGGAGGTTCTTCCGCTCCAGCATGTCCAACCCCTCCTTGACCTCCATCAGACAACCTACTCCGATGATGGCCTGAGGCCGGTACTTCTTGACCATCCTCGTAAGAAAGGTTGAGCCGGGCACGATGAACACCTTGCAGCCCTGGGCCTCCAATTCATCTATGGACCTGCCGATGTCACACCGCATGCATCGCTTGCACACCAGACCCTCGGTGGTGAGGTGCGAGGGGCACTCGGAGGACCGCAGGCATTGTGGCAGGAACACCGCCCTATCCTTCATGGGCACCCTGCTGAAACGTTCCCGGTTGAGCTGATTGCGCATGCGTATAGAGAAGGCGCTTATCTCCCTGTCGTCCACCTTACCGATCTTCCATATGGTCTTCGCCAGACCCTCCAGCATTATGAGGCCGGGCCGAAGCAGCCATGGAAGGTAGAAACGTCCTCGTCGCATGGAGATGAGGGCGACCGCCAACATCACCATCCCCAATATGAGGATGAAAGAGACAATGGCCAGCAGGGCATAACCTATGAAGGCCATAACGCTGTCAAAGGAAGGAAGGACCACGTGTCAGTCTAAGGGTATCGAGTATAACTTAATGTCTCCTTAATTACTGGAAAAATACTCTAACGTTCTGGGGCTTGATGCTAAAAAGTGCCGCCGCCTAACATGTTCGCCTGATTATGACTGGGGAATTCTGACATGCGTAAGATAAAATATCTTTCTGGATATTACAAATCGTAGGTGGATGGGACCTAAATATTTATATGTCCTATTCTAAATAAAGGTCAAACCGATTACAACGGACCTGTGAGAACATGAAGAAGAACATGATCATCGCGATTGCTGTGGCGGCAATAGTGGTCATCGCTGGGGTCTTCGTGGCCCTGAACCTGAACAGCTTGTTCCCGAGCAACGGTGACACTGATGACAATGACAATGATGGGGGGGACACGGCCAGCGACGCCGTTGATTCTGTCAACAAGACCCTGACCGTCAATTTCTGGACGGACAGTGTTTCGGACGCTGACAAGAAGGTCACCCTGAACGTCGATTATCCTGGGAAGGGAGAGAGCAACTACAACTACAGCTGGAACAGGGCCTACCAGTTCAACATTAGCAGCGCACCCAACAACGGGTATGTCGGCAATGTACTGTTCAAGATGTTCGCTCAGAAACAACAGGAGATAGCCCTAAATGACATTGTGGTCAAGACCTCCAACAACAAGGATGTCAACTTCACAAGGAACTACAGGGACGGCCTCTACTCGCTCTATTACTGCTTGAGCGGTGACGTGGGCAGCTATAAGAGCAACGGCTCTGCGGACGGCCTTAGGACCTTCACGGTGCAGTTCACGGACACCCTGAACTATACGTTCGTGTTCCAAGCCTATGATCTTGACACCGGCAAGGCCATATCTTCGCCCGTGACCATCTATCCGTTGAACGTGCCCATCACCGGCTCGCTGTCCTTCCAGGCAGGCGTTGGGGCCAGAGATAGTGATGTCAACGGTTCCTTCTATGCTGTCCTGGTGAAGGCCACCAACAACTGGAACGTGAGGTACACGGTCAACGCAGCCTACCTTGTCCTGAACAATGGAGCGGAGGAGGTAGCTGCCAACACCACGGCGATGGAGTTTAAGTCCCAGGAGCTCGCGGTGGGGCAGGAAGCCCAGTTCCTGGCCAAGTTCTACATCTCCGGGGTACACGATGATTTCACCCTCCAGTACCGGGACCAAATCAGCGGCCAGATATCCACCATTCCCCTAGGCGGGTAAACCTCTTCCAATCCCTTTCCTCCTCCTTTTTTTGCCACGTTCTTTATCCTTGTACCTCCCATCGTTCTCCCGCATGTCAGATCTAACGCTAGCCAGCACCATCACCCTCAACAACGGCGTCAGGATTCCGGTCCTCGGCCTGGGGACCTTCAAGGTCCCCAACGATCAGGCGTACAGTGTCGTCCGTCAGGCCCTGGACATCGGGTATCGCCATATCGATACCGCCTCATACTACGCAAACGAGGAAGGTGTGGGTAGGGCTATACGCGAGAGCGGGTTGCCGCGGGAGGATCTCTTCATCACCACCAAGCTATGGAACACCGACCATGGGAGGAAGGAAGCGCTGGCCGCCTTTGACAGGAGCCTGAAGCTGCTCGGCCTGGACCATGTGGACCTGTACCTTGTCCACTGGCCTCGCGGCGAGAGGGAGGAGACGTGGAAAGCGCTGGAACGCCTCCTGGAAGAAGGGATGGCCCGGGCGATCGGGGTCAGCAACTATACCATCAAGCATCTCGAGGAGACGATCGGCCGCTCTTATGTCGTTCCGGCGGTCGACCAGGTGGAGTTCTCCCCCTTCCTGTATCAGAAGGAGCTGCTTTCCTACTGCCGAAATAAGGGGGTGGTCCTGGAAGCGCACAGCCCCCTGACCCGCGGCAGCAGGCTGAAAGATCCCCGCCTGTTGGAGCTGGCTAAGAAGTACGGGCGTTCCCCCGCACAGATGATGATCCGCTGGGTTCTCCAAAAGGGGATGGTGGTCATACCCAAATCAGTACACCGGGAGCGCCTGGTCGAGAACGCCGGAGCTCTGGACTTCACCATCTCCTTGGTAGATGAGGCCGTCATGGATTCCTTCAACGAAGGGCTGCATACCACTTGGAACCCTGAGGAGATCCCATAGGGAAGGTTCGAAGTAAGCGCTAGTTCGGAAATATTTTAGGCATCATGCTCGGATAGAGTACCGTGAAGCAGGAGACCAAGGCGTTCCTGGAGATGTTAGCCAGTAGAAGGGCTGCCCAGCTGGAGAAGCAGGACCCGACCGTCAGGGCATTGCATGTGGTGGACGAACACTCCCCTCGGGCAGTGGTGAAGACCGAGAGGCAAGGCAAGGTGGTGGCCTTCGAGTTCATAGAAACAGCGGAGACCGCAGCTCTGCAATGCAATATGGAGGACTATGTGTTCGTGGCGAATGAGTTCGGGGATGTGACCGTCGCCCTTCCCGCGAGCAGCTACGCCCGCGATATCGCCGCCACCGTCCTCACCGACCTGAAGGGGCGCATTCGGAGGAGCGGGGCAATCGGTGAGTTCCGGTTCTCCGGTTACCTGTACGATGAAATGGGTAACTTCAAGAAGCTGATGTGACCTCGGCCATTGCGTTAGGGAAGTCCATGGAAGAGCAGGACGATGTGGTGACATGGTGGCGCTGTGCCTACTACCAGTACCGCGACAGCTCTATGCGCTGGGACCATGCTGACGGTGATGAGGCCAGGGACCTGGCCGTCACCACCCTGCTGAATACCGTATCTGAGTTCGTAGAGGGAAGGTGGAACCTGGGGACTCTCAAGTACCGAATGGACGAAGCATCACAGGCGAGCACATTTATCTTCCCCGAGAGGAGCGTATCGGCAACCCTTCAGGACCTGGCCATGAGCGTACCCTTGGAGGTCCTGGAACCTGCCCTGCGACGGGCTGCCAGCCTTCCTGATTCCCCAGGGGAGGCCAAGGGGGCCCTCATGGACCTGGAGGAGCTAATGGAAAGGGAGGTCTCGAGGGGACATCTCCACCGTTCCCAGGCCCAAGGGCATCGATGGACGGAGCTCTTGGCTACGTTATGGCACATCCAGGATCCCCTCACCTGGCCTCTGGTCAGCATGATAGGCATGCGCTGCCTGAGGCATCGGGGGGAGCTGGGGACAGAGGACGACTATGCAGAATACGCCTCTATAATGCAACGGTTGTCCAGCAGCATAGGGGCAAGCATGATGGAGACGGAGCATCTCCTAGCCTCCCTGGAGGAAGGGGACCTCCACGTCCCTGATGCCGAGGAGTGCCACCAGTCATATCTCAAGAGGGCGGAGGATAGCGCCGCCTCAGGTCTTACCGAGGAATCGCTGGAGCTCTTCGAGAGAGCGTTGGCGCTCAGGCCTAGGACCCCTATGGCGTTGATGCGGAAGGCGGAGCTATATGAGGGCAAGGGCCTCCTTATGGCTTCCATCGGGGAGATGGAGACCTTGGTGGAACTGGAGCCTGTGGACCTCACGGCCCACCGTAAGCTCCTCTCGCTCTACAAGGCTCAGGGGATGATACGGGAGCACAACATAGAGGTCAGAAGGTTCAAGGCCCTCAAGGAGAGTCGGAAATGATCGCCCCGTAGACTTGTAGCCTAGGCCTCTACACTAGACAAAGAATCAAATCTCAAGGAAAAGTTAGAGGTGAGGAACAGTATGATGGGACAGCAGGCCGGTTTTCAGAAGGAACTGATGTGGAGGGTGACCCTCACCATCGTTTCGATCTTTGGATGGCTGATCTTCATAGTCATCTGGTTGTTCTTCCTGACCTCGGGGATGGGACTGGCCCAGAATTTGGCGGTGTTTCTGGTCTCCCTGCTCCTGTTGACAGCATTACTAACACTGACCTGGGTCACCTGGGTCATGAAGAGACCGCCCATGGTCCAGCAGGCCCCCGGTTATCCTCCAATAATCCGCATGTCCAAATGGAAGGTGGCCCTCAATGGGATCGCGGTGATCTCCTGGCTCACCTTCATGGTGATCTGGTTGTTCTTCTTTGCCAACGACTTCAGCCTCTATCAGAACTTCGGCGCCGTGTTAGCCTCGCTGCTGATCATCGGGGGCGTCACCTGGGCCATAAGCCTCATCTCCAGGTGAGTTTCCGTTAAAGGACAGCTCGTGAGGGGGCTTAGTATTAAGAAGAAATTATATGGAACGGACGGGGCCCTCCCGTCCGCCCTCTAAGGTATCTTACCTCACTAGTTCGCTGATGTGCTGAGAGGGCCTCTTTCCCTTACGCTTGCTCACGTAGATGTTACGGCCCTCCTTGTGAAGGGTGAACACATCGCTGAACTCCTCAAGGTACTCGCGAAGGCCCGCCTTCCCATGGCTCTTGAAGTCCACAGTGGGGTCTAACCGCTTGACCTCCTTGCTCATCTGGGGCAAGTACGACCGGCCATCATCCTTGACCGTGTTCTCGAAGGCCGAGGTGACCACTTTAAGCAGGTCTATCTGGCTCTTCGGTGGTGACTGGGGCTCGATAAGGGGGGCCGCCTCCGGCACCTCCTCTTGGACGATAGTGGGTTGTTCCGGTTCAGGTGCCGGCATCTCCTCGCTCTCCACGATCTCCTCTTCCGCCTTCTTGTCCACCCTTCGGGCCAGCATGCTCTTTCCACGCCGGCCGAGTAGCTCGAAGTGTCCAGGAAGGGCTTCCAGAAGATGGGAGATCTTCTCCTTCCCATAGTTCAAACTATCGAAGCCGGGGTCCAGCTTCTTGGCGGCCTTGAACAGGCGGAAGGTCTCTACCGTGCCGTCACCGTTCTTCTCCACGATGTTGTAAGCCTCTAGAAGCAGGGGGAGGGCATCGATCGCAGAACGACCGTTCTGCCCAG
Organism: Methanomassiliicoccus sp.; assembly: GCA_012719175.1. Taxonomy (NCBI): domain Archaea; kingdom Methanobacteriati; phylum Thermoplasmatota; class Thermoplasmata; order Methanomassiliicoccales; family Methanomassiliicoccaceae; genus Methanomassiliicoccus; species Methanomassiliicoccus sp. The sequence continues at coordinate 158,580 of JAAYAX010000011.1, read as the reverse complement.
AGCGGTCCTCCAATCCTTTTACTTGATTGAGAGGCTTCTCCTCCAGTGCAGGGGGGAGGGGCTCTCCCTTGCGGCGCACATATATGGCCCCTCTATCCGACCTCTCCACCTCATACAGATCGTCCAGTTCATTTATGAGGTTCAGTAGGGACTGCTTCCCATAGGTCCTGGTATCGAACGCGGGGTCCAGGCGGCGCAAGGCCGCACCGATGTCCCCGTTCAGCGCTCTCCCATCATCGTTGACCGCATATTCGAAGGCCCGGTTGAGGATGTCGATGGCATCCCTGGGGACCCTTCTCGGCTTGGCATGGCTCCTGGGGGCCTGTGGCGCCTCCTTGTCCTCCTCCTCTTCGGGCTCCTTCCCCAGGTTCTCGGTGGATACGAACACGTCGCAGGCTCGGCGGAAGGAATCGTGTGTTTCCTTCTTTCCCATCCCGATGACGAACAGGCCGTGCTCCCGTATCTTAATGGCCAGAGAAGTATAGTCCGAATCGCTGGACACGATGACGAAGCCCTTCACGATGCCGTCATGGAGGATGTCCATGGCATCGATGATGAGGGCGATGTCAGTGGCGTTCTTCGTGACATGCCGGTTGGAGATGTTGGGAAACTGCTGATAGGGTGTAAGCGCGTATTCCTTGAGCTTGGTCTTCCACGTGTTGACCTGCCCTCCCACGGTCCAGTTGCCGTAGACCCTCCGGATGATGATCGACCCATACTTGGAGGCCTCTGCCAACATCTCCTCTATCAATGTTGCAGAGGCATTATCTCCATCTACCAGGAAGGCCAGTTGCCTGTCCTCGATGCGCTTCTCGTCCATGATAGAATATCTCCATTCCTTGGTGACGCCAGTACTTTGAGTTATATAAATAAACGTTTTTCGTTCATAGGACATCATGATTTTTCAGAGGTGGGCACGGCCCCCGGGTGTCCATGCGCATAGATCAGAAGGTGATCGATTGGAGGATGTTTTAAAACCGCCCTAGGCGCCCCACGATACAATGCCCATCAAGAGTGATTCTGCGAGGAGATGGTTGGTGCGCTCTAGGACGGAGTATGATAATAATATTATATTTATCTATATAATTAATCATTTAGTTATCATAGCATGATACGACCTGAGAAGGCCTCTATGGCTTGACCAGGTCTGTAAGGGGAAAGGGGAGACCCTAGGTCATCTCAAGGAACACGTTGGTATGGTAGACGGCCCGCCCCACGCCTCGGCCCCCTCCCCTTGATGAGCTTCAGATAGAAGCTTAGGCCTCTCTTGTTCTCGTTTATGTTATGAGCTCTAAGGTACTCGACCGCCGCGGGATTGGTGATCTCCACCAAGAACACGAAACCGCCTGTTCTCTCCTCCACATCCTTGACCTTGCCTATGATGAACTCACTATGTCCATATGGACAAGGGCCGTTGGACCGGAACCTTTGGTGCAGGTCCTTGGCATGACTGTCGGAGGATGAGGAATAGATCCGTACGAGCACGGTAAAGTAAGGTCCTTCTTGATATTAATATTAAATGATTATAATAATTTATGTGATAATAACTCATATGTTCCAGAGTTTTAACAACGCTATGGAGAAATATGAAGTATCCCGAAGATAGGGACACTATTATGGACCCAATACAGGTCATCGAACATGTAGGAAGTAAGGTTCAAGGTACGGCCTATGATGGGGGTCTCCGAGCATAAGAGGACGGACAACGTGGGCAGAGGTCCAAGGGGCTTCTTCCGATAGATGATGGATGATTATTCATTTGAGGTTGAAGATGCCTCACCCATATAGGTTCCTCATCACAACGCCCTCATTCCCATCCCCATGGTATTCCCTGCTAATGTCCAGGCATATCATCAATTTAAGCGTCAGCGGAGCGATATCGTGAATATGATAAATGATAAATAAAAAAACAGCATGCAGCGAGAACAAGCGAAGGTCCTAGGCGCACACATGCCACGATGGTACGATGAAAATGGCCGTTCAGGGACGCTCCTATTCTCCACGACACGCAAAGCGACCGTAAAGATCCGGTGGAAGGAATGCTAATGCCTGTCACCATTACTTTTTATCATGGTAGGTCCTGTGATTCATGTGGCGGGAGGGCAGGTCATTGACAGAGTTCAGCCTCACTGGGGACATGATATTACAGCTGGCGGTGTTCTTCATCATAATCCCCATCTTCATTCTCGTGGCCTTCATGGTCATAACCCGCGCCGTCGAGGGGAGGGAGATGGGGCAGGAAGCAGGCCTTTCTTGGTGGTATCTGGCCCTCATCGTCCCCATGGCGTTCATCGGCCTTGTGGCCCTCAACCTTGACAACGATTATCTTGTCATAACCGCCGCGTCCTTGGCCCAGTCCATACCTATCACCATTGGGACGTTCAAGTACTACGAGCTCAAGACCAACATCGAGAGGAACAAGAGGGACATGGAGGTTGACGACCTGTGCGGGCGCATCGAGGACATCGAAGGCAAGCTTGGCATCATGCTGCCCTACTCCCCGGACAGGGTCAGGAAGAGACAGTAGGGATCTAATGATGATGTGCTCGACCGTTCCTGACGACTTACCAGGCCAATCTTAACTTATTAATCGTTTCCGCACATAGCAGAGAACATGGCCAAGCTTACCTCCATACTCCTTGTGAACTATCGCCGCTTCCATGGTGAGATCGAGCTCCCCCTGGACCCCGGCGTGAATCTCATCGCCATCCCTTCCGGGATGGGAAGGTCCACACTCCTGGAGGCAATATCCTGGTGCCTTCTGGGCAACGAGCTGGTATCTGATCCTGGTCAGGTCCCGAACGTGGATGTGTTGGGCTCAGGGATGGCCCAGGTCATGGTGTCGTTGACGTTCGTGAACGGAGAGTCGCTGGAGCGCTACGCCCTGTTCTCCAAGGAGGAGGGGAGGACGGCGCAGCAGGGATGGGGGTGGAGGTTGAGAAGGTCTGTCGATACCAGCATCGTCGCCGAGGGGGATGACACAGAGGAGTTCATTGAGCACCAGGAGAGGCTGTTCCCGGAAGCATGCGTTCATGCCAACCTAATAGACGGTTCGGACCTGATGCAGATCATTCACGGCCGCCGCAGCGGTCCTGAGCGGGCCGTGCAGTGCAGCGATAACTGGTGCACCAGCGACCTCTCCCTGAGGTGCGCCAAGGAGACCACCGGTCTGTTCCACAGGTTGTGCCCGGAAGGAGGCGTTGATGCCTTGGATTACGGTCCTGAAGGGCGTTTGGAGCTTACTCTCAGCGGCCCCCCGTCCCAGTCCCAGGCCCGGCTGGCCCTTCTGAGCCATGCCCTGGCGTTCGCCCGCGAGAACGCGCCAGTCTGCCCGGTCATCATGGCCGACCCGCTTGGAGAGAGCCATGATCTCATGGAGCAGTACCGCCATATACTGGACCTGTTCCCTTCCCGCCAGTTGATCTTCCTCCTCTCCGATGCAAGAGACATCCATGCTCTGCGGTCCACCGGCCGTGTGGACAGGGAGTTGGAGATACGAGGTTAGGGGGAAGTATTATGTCACGTCCGCGTAAGGTATGGGGCATGAGCAGATTCACTCTCCTCCCAATGGACCGATTGAAGGATTATGAGCAAAAGATCAGGGAGGAGAGCTGTTACCTCCTGGATGTGAGGGAGAAAGGAGAGTATGATGCCGGGCACATACCGCTGGCAATGTCCCGGCCCCTGTCCCAGCTGGAAGCTTGGAGCGGAGAGCTGGACAAGGAGCGGACGGTGATCGTTTACTGCCGGACCATCAACCGGGCGCGCAGGTCGGCCGACCTACTGTCCTCCCGCGGGTATCGTGAAATACTGGTGCTTGACGGCGGTTATAGCGTTTGGAGCAGGACCCAAAGGTCCTAGCCTAAGCCAGCGCACCGGTGGGGGAGGTCGATCAAGGCCTAGGTAGTTACTGACCTTGAGAGCCAAGAGGCCACATTGAAATATTTGGGGCACGTCCATTGAATGTTGACCCCCCTGAGATTCAACAGCATATGCATAGGTATTCTCATCGCTACCACAGCTTCGGCCATGGTGCTGGCCGCCCTCCTAGTGGGAGATGGTGTCTCGTCCGGGGGCCCCGCCGCGGCGTTGAAGCTCATGGATGATGATATCGGGATCTCCCTGGGCCTGTCGATCGCTTTTGTGGCAGGGGGGCTTGGCCTTCTCTGGAGATATGCGGCCACTGAGGCCGACGGATCACAGTGATCTTTCTCAGCGACAGATCTCAGGAGGCCGATGTAGCTGCAACGTGCCCTTCCCCCTTGCCCTCGAGATAGGCGGACTCTATGGCCATGTAGGTTATGGTCCACAAGGCCAAGTTGATATCGACGGACATGTTGCCTCCCTTCAGCAGGGACACTTCCAGCTCGATCATGACATCCGTACGGCCGTCCGCCCGGGGGCTGAAGTTATGAGTGGTCCGGACGCGGTCCCTGGTACCCATGGTGACCAGGCGCACATCCTCGACATCCTCGCACAGCTCATCGGGCGAGTACTTGACCAAGGCTACACCGCTGGTGGGAAAATGCGGTCCCACCTTGTCGTCCAGCCTCTTGACTATCCTGTAAAGTTCCTTGTTAGGTACCTTCAGTGTGAACGTCTTCATGCCTCTGGCCAAAACTGGACCTCTCCAGGTAGAGAGATTAAACATATTATTATATTTTCGTTCTTATCTCAACTCCTCGGGAGTGATCATTCTGCGTCCTTCTTCCCGCCATGCTTTGGAAGGTGCTCGACACGATACTCATGGCGCGGGAGGTCGACGGAGAAAACGTGGGCAACGGGAGCTACGTCGGGCTTGGAGTACTCGGCCACCATGGATAGGGTCTGGGTGGGACAAACCTCCACGCAGACATTACAGGCGATACATCGGTTCCGCACCACCCTCTGGGTCTTGGCCTCCTTGTTGGTGGTGATGGCGTTGGTGGGGCAGGAGCGCTCGCACCTGCGGCAGAAGATACATTTCTCCATGTCCCACATCACCCTCCCCCTGTTACCAGGGGGGATATCCGCGGGAGCATGAGGATAGCGGGTGGTGAACGGCCGCCGGAACAGGTTCTTGAGGGAGGAGGTCAGCATGGACATGTGATCACCGGTCCGTGCAGCATATGCAGGGGTCCACAGAGACCACTATCCCCGGTACGTCCGCCAGCTGGCATCCCGGAAGCATCGCCAGCAGGGCCGGCACGTTCATGAGGGCCGGGGTGCGCAGTTTGATACGGTCCAGAGCCAGCGCTCCCTTGGCACGGATGTAGTACATGAGCTCTCCTCTGGGAGCTTCCACCCTAGAGAACGTCTCCCCGGTGGGGTGGCCCTTGACCTGCACCGCCGCGGGGCCGTCTGGCAGGAGGGGGAGGCACTCCTCGATGATGTCTACAGATTGCAGGCATTCGTCCATTCGCACCATCATGCGCGCGTAGATGTCCCCCTCCTCCCGCACTATGGGAGCGAACTTGACCTCGGAATAGGCGGCGAAGCCGTCCTGTCTGATGTCCCGAGGGATCCCGGAGGCCCGGGAGACGGGCCCCACCGTTGCCCAGCTCTCTGCCGCCGGCTTCGGGAAGCTGCCCACCCCATGGGTCCTCTTCCCTAGGGTGCTGTCCCGGCGGAACACCCTCTGCAGCTCCTCCAGTCGCGGACGGACCTCCTTCATGGTAGCCTCCACGTCCTTGACCTGCTCCGGGCCCACGTCCCTCTTGACCCCGCCGATGACGTTCATGCTGTAATGCACCCGGTTTCCGGAGAGGCGGTTGACGAGCATCATGACGAACTCCCTCTCCCGGAAACACTGCATGAACAGGTTCTCATATCCAACGGCCTCGGCTATATGGCCTAGGGCCAGAAGATGAGATGTCAGACGCTGACACTCCATCATGATGGTGCGGATGAGCTGGGCGCGCAGGGGGGCCTCCACGCCGTAGATGGCCTCCATCCCCTGGCAATAGCAGGAAGAGTGATGATATGAGCAGATGCCGCAGACCCTCTCGCACAGGTACTGGGACTTCTTGTAGTCCAGGGACAGGGCGTGCTCCATGCCCCGATGGTTGTATCCCTGGTTCAGCTCCGCGCCCACCACCTTCTCCTCCTCCAGCACCAGCTTCACGTTCACGGGCTCCAGGAACGCGGCGTGCTGTGGGCCGAAGGGGATCACAGTAGCTCTAGCCAGGTACGTCACCCCCCTTTACGTCGGCCTGACGCTTCCTAAGCGGTTCGGGGGGGCTCTTCCCTTCAACGAGGAAAAGGCCGGGGCGAACGCCTTTGAACCTCACCCCGAACAGGTCCACCGCCTCCCTCTCCGCGGTCATCGCCCCGGGGTAGATGTCAGCGACCGAGTCCACCTCCTGGTCTACTGGGATGGCGAACCGGAAGTCGGTCATCTTCTCGTCCTGATCGAAAACGTAAATGAGCTCAAAATTGCCGTCCTCACTATCCCGGACCACCAGGGCTATGAACCTGCTCCCGGCATCCAGGAAGCCCTTGAAACGCCTCCGAACGTCGATGACGTCACTGCGGTCGAACTGCGGTTCCTCCGTTGTCATCCTTCATCCTCCATCCTCTTTTCCCATAGAGAAAGGGCTAGCACTAGGCCGTCAATGAGGGCCTCCGGTCGGGCTGCACACCCCGGCACGTAGACGTCCACGGGGATCACCTTGTCCACTCCCCCGCACACATTATAGCAATTATGGAAGGGCGCCCCGGTGGAGGCGCAATCTCCGCATGCCACCACCAGCTTGGGGCCCGAGGTCTGCTCGTAGAGGTTGCGCAACCGGTCCTCGCATCTCTTGGTGACTGGTCCGGTGATCAGCAGGATGTCGGCGTGCTTGGGGTTGGCCTTGTTGACCGCGCCGAACCTCTCCACATCGTAGCGCGGTGTGAGCAGCGCCCACACCTCCAGGTCGCAGCCGTTGCAGGAACCAGTGTCGAAATGCAGGATCCACGGTGACCTCTTCCTCGATCCTTGTACGAGCCCCATCAGATCAGCCCCTCCGGGAAAATGGTAAGGTATATCATATTGACGGCCACCAGGGCGATCCCCACGGTCAGCATGAACATGACCATCCGCTCCCGGGTCAGGCGGGCCGTGATGTTATCTATGACGATGGTGACGAGGAGCACGAGGAGGACGATGGCCGCCTTCCCTAACAACGAGACCGCTGTATTATCGTGCCAAACGAACAGGGTTATCACCCCCAGAACAAAGGCCAACTGGAACCAGCGGGCCCCTTCCATGATGGCAAGGTAGGGTCCAGAATACTCGACGTATGGCCCGGATATAAGCTCCTGGTGCGCGGCAGGGACGTCGTATGGCGACTTCTCCAGCAGTATCACCATCACCGGGATCAGGGCCAGCAGCACCAGGGGGAGGTCCACCAGCAGGCCGCCCTGGATGTCGCTAACCAGGAAGGAGCCGCGCATGCCCAGGGACAAGATGGCCAGGAACAGAACCGGCTCGTAGGCGAGGATGGCAAGAAGCTCTCTTTGACCCCCAAGATATGAGTAGGGAGAGCGCACGCTGAACGCCCCCAGCACCAGGAATATCGCCCCCGCCCCGGAGACGAAGAAGGCGATAATCAGGTCCCCTCCTGCCACGAACAGGGCCAGGGCAGCGACCTGGAACAGCAGGGAGGTGGCGGCGAAGGTCACCTGGAGGTTGTTGATGAGGATAGGTTTCTTGGACAGCAGCTTGACCATATCGTAGAACGGCTGCACCACGGGGGGACCGCGGCGGTTCTGCATCCGTGCCGTGAGCTTCCTGTCCACACCCCTCAGCAGACCCACCGCAATGGGGGCGAGGACGATGATCGCTATCTGCACAAGCAGGGTCACGGGCTCCATCACAGCACCTCCAGAAGGAGAGGCAGTAGCAGGACGGCTCCCACCAGGACGGCTCCCACGGCCTCGGTGAGCGCGATCCCCTGCCTCACGTGTTCTTCCCCCAGGTAGTAGTTGCCGCGGTACTCGAACTCAAAGGTCTCCCCGCACGCATAGGGCGTGCTCACCTCTTCCTCCTCCGGACGCACTATAATACCCAGGCCCAAGACGATGATGGCCACGAAGAGGAGGAACAGGAACACCGGGAACTCCCCCGAGGAGGTGAAAAGGGTGAGGTCATCAGTACCCACGGGGAGCGGGAAGTGCCGTTCGACGAAGGGCAGCACCAGGCTGCGGAGCACTGGGCCTATCAGGGCGGACAGGGCCACGGCACCGACCATAAGGGTTCCCAGGGTCCAGAAGTAGTTGCGGGCCAGGGGATCGCCCTTCAAGGGGGTGGAGCGGACCCCGGGACCGACGGAGAGGATGGTCCCCATCCACTTGAAGTAGAAGACCACCATGCCCGCGAAGCCCACCCCCAGGAAGAACATGAGGAAGGGGAAGGTCACCGCCGCCTCGCTTATCAACCACTTGGAGGCGAACATGCCGAAGGGAGGAAGGACGATGGTCAGGATGCCGATGGACAGCGCCGTGCTGGCGAAGGGCATGGAGGTGCGTAGGCCCTGCATGTCCTCTATGTCCTCGCTTTGTAACCTTTCTTTGACCACCCCCACTGACAGGAACATCAAGGCCTTGGAGATGGCGTGATACAGGAGGAGAACGACAGCGGCAGTGACCGCCAGTGGCGTGGAGATGCCGACGCACATGGTGATGAGGCCGAGGTTGCCGATGGTAGACCATGCCAGCACCTTCTTGGCATTGCTCTGGGTGATGGCCAGAATGCATGAGGCTAGGAATGTCACTCCTCCCACCAGGGCGATGACGGCGCTGAGAGAGGGCGATCCCGCCAGGTTGGGGGACATCCTTATGAGGAGGTACACGCCGAGGTTGACCATCGTGGCCGAATGCAGCAGGGCGGAGACCGGGGTGGGGGCCACCATGGCGTCCAGCAACCAAGACTGGAACGGGACCTGGGCGGACTTCGTGAAGGCGGCCACCGACAGCAGGGCCATAGGGAGGAGCGCCAGATCGTTGGCCCCTGATATGGGGAAGGCGGTCAGGGCGAGGGAGCCGTTGTAATGGAATGCCAGCACTGTACCGAATATGAACGCCAGCCCTCCCCCTAGAGTGACCGTCAAGGCCCAGCGGGCCGCCCTCTTGGCCTCGTCCGTCCCGGTATGGCCGATGAGCAGGAAGGAGCATAGGGTGGTGAGGTCCCAGAACACGAAGAGCCACAGCAGGTCGTTGGACAGAACGGCCCCGTTCATGGAACCCAGGAACAGCAGCACCGCCGCGAAGAAACGGGGCCGGTGGAGGTCATTTTCCATGTACCTCAGGGAATAGATGGCGATGATGGAGCCTATCAGGCTGGTGATAAGGACCATGATGACCGCCAGATGGTCGATCACCAGGGCAGGGTTGACCTCCTGAAAGCCTGTCAGTACGTCCAACAGGATGGCCAGTACGAGGTTGGCGGTGGCGATGCCCATGACCAGATAGCTCCGGATGCGCCACCCTATGTACACGAATAGAGCTGCCAGCAGGAGATCGATGGCGATCATGGCCGGGCCCATGGGAAAGAGGGAGGAGGCCTCGATCTCCGACTGGAAAGTACCTGGAGAGATGAGCAGGAACAGGGCCAGTGATGATACGGAGATCACGCCGGTGGTCAGGGCCACTGTTACCTTGAGCCCCATGTTACCCCTTGTGAGCAAACTGGCCATCGCGCCGAGGATCGGAACGATGATCAGAACAACCGCCAACAGCTCCACCGGTTCCATGCGGCCTATTATCGGCCTAGGGTTAGTTCTAACTTCGCACCATCAGTGGTCTGGAGGACGCTGAATCTTTGGTCTGATCCGCTGGAACAACCTTTTATTTCGCAGTTCCACCTTCCACCGATCATGGAGGAGACCTCGGAAGGTCAGATACAGGGAAGGAACCTGTTGCTGGCGACGGACGGAAAGCCACACTCGATGAAGGCCATCAACTACGCCATCGAGATGGCCGCCCTCACATCGTCGAAGCTGTTCGTGGTGTACGTGGTCAGTCCCAAGAACGAGTCGGAGAAGACGGAGCTTATCAAAGAGGGGATGGCCAAGCTCGTCGACATAAAGAACCTGGCGTTAGACCGGGGGTTGGAAGTGACCACCTTGCTTGAAGGAGGATCACCCTACCAAACGATACTGGCCACAGCTGAGAGGATCAAGGCCGGGGCCATCATCGTGGGCACATCGGGCAAGACCGCCCTGGACCGGGTGCTCATCGGCTCGGTGTCCGAGTACGTGGTGCGTAATTCCGGCTGTACCGTGATCGTGGTCAAGTAAGAGGGTGCCAGCAAGGGCTTATGTCCTATCTCCTCATTATTGTGCACCATGGAACCCGACGTCCCTCCTTTTTACACCCTGCAGGGGAAGAACGTTGTACTGGCCACTGATGGGAAGCCGAGCTCAGAGAAGGCCATGTGGGTAGCTATAGAGCTATCCAAGCAGCTGGGCTCCAAGCTGGTGGTGCTCATGGTCATCAGCGATAAGCTCTCGGACGACGAGAAGAAGTCCCAGATACGAGAGGCGAAGAAGAAGCTCAACGCCATCGTGGACCAGGCTACGGACCATGGGGTGGATGTGACGGCGCTGCTTGAGGGCGGCTCCCCCAACGAGACCATCGTGTTCACTATCGAGCGCTTGAACGCAGGATTGTTGATAGTGGGGACCTCAGAGAAGTCACGTCTGGACCGGGTGCTCATAGGCAGCGTGTCCGAGCATGTGGTCCGCAACAGTCCCTGCTCGGTGATAGTAGTGAAATGATGAGACGCTCGGCATTTTCCCATAAAGAGCGTTTCCAGGAGAGAATCGTTAGGCCGAATAGCGGCCGGGCTGTAACTACCCTCCGTACATATGATCTATGATCGTCCATCGCATTTGATATGGGAGCGATCACTGATCCCGGAAACCGCGATGGTTCAAAGAGACAGCTGATCAGGGCCCATATGCCTCCGCCAAGTCAGGCTTAAAGACCCTTCCTCTCCTCCATCTTGCCTAAGGCCACCATTATCCCCTGTATGATGGCCTGGGGGCGGGGAGGGCAGCCAGGGATGTAAACATCCACGGGGAGCACCTTATCGACACCGTCCAGGACCGCATAGGATCCGCGGTATATGCCCCCGGATATGGCACAAGAGCCCATGGCCACCACCATCTTGGGACTGGGAGTGGCGTTGTAGGTCTGCCGCAGCGGAAGCTCCATATTGCGGGTCACCGGACCGGTCACCAGCAGCATGTCCGCATGGCGTGGGGAGGCCACGATGTGCAGACCGAACCGCTCGATGTCGTGGATGGCGTTCGTTAGGGAGTTGACCTCCACCTCACAGCCGTTGCACGAGCCCGCGTCCACCTCTCTAATGGCCAGGGAGCGGCCGAAGACCTCCCTCACCTTGTTCCTGAGCTCTTCCCCCAGCCTCTCGGTCTCCTCATCCATGGCGGTACACCACCCTAAGGTCCTCCTTCGACGTCGCGGCCAGCTCGAACTCCCGGCTCATCTTGATGGCCTTGGGGCATGCCTCCGCGCAGTCACCGCAGAAGATGCACCGGGCCGTGGATATCTCCACGCCCTCCTCGGTCAGGGAGATGGCCTGCACCGGGCAGACGGACACGCAATGCGAGCAGCGGTCGCACGCCGCCCCGTCTACTTCCGGCAGACCCATGAAGGCATCGTAGGGCACCACAGGCTCCTGCGGGTAAGGCTTGGTCTGAACCCCCCTCTTTAGCACTCCCAGCTTAAGGAACTTGAACATCTTGGCACCTCACAGGTCGTTCCCCGAATATGAAAGGTTGAAGCTCTTGTTGATCAACGGGAAGTCGGGGACGATGTTGCCCAGGACCGCCTCCTCCATCGCCAGCCAGTTGCAGAAGGACGCGTCCCGTATCTTGTGCCGGTAAGGTTTCTCCTTCCCGGCCAGGATCCAGTGGACCAGCTCCCCCCGGGGGGACTCCACCAGGGACATGGCTATCTCCCCCGCGGGGATGTTGTCCACCACTGTACGGATGGGGCCGGCGGGCATGCCGTCCAGGGCCTGGTCGATGAGCGAGAACGACTCCCTCACCTCGTCCATCTTCAGTCTGGTCCGGGCGTTGACATCGCCGGCCGTTCCCCGGGGCACCAGGAAGTTCAGCCTGTCGTACGCGGCGTAGGGATGGTCCCTGCGGACGTCACGGTCGACACCGCTAGCCCTCGCCACTGGGCCGACCACGTTGAGCCTCACGGCCATCTCCATGGACAGCCTACCCGTGGTCTCCACCCTGTCCAGAAGCGAGGTGGACGTGATCATCAGGTCCACCAGGTCCTCGAACTCCAGCTTCAGCCGCACGAGGGCAGAGAGGGTCTTCTCCCTATCGTTGGCGGAGAGGTCCTTCCTCACCCCGCCGATGACGTTCACCGAGCGCAGCAGCCGGGAGCCGGTCAGGCACTCGTTGAGGTTGAGGGCCTTCTCCCTCAGCAGGTAGCCGTTGGCGGCGCCTACACTGAAGGCCGTGTCCAGGGCAATGCCGGATATGTCCCCGATGAGGTTGTATATTCGCTCCAGCTCCAGCATCACTGTGCGGATGTACTCCGCGCGCTCCGGTACCTCCGCCGAGGCAAGGGCCTCGACGGTCTGGCAGTAGGCGGTGGAGTGGGCGACGGAGTTGTCCCCGGATATGCGCTCGGCGAGGTGGGTCCCCCTCCAATAGGGTGTGCTCTCCGATATCTTCTCTATCCCCTTATGGACGTACCCCAGCCGTACCTCCAGGTTGATGATGGGCTCCCCGGCTACGGAGAAGCGGAAATGGCCCGGTTCGATGACCCCCGCATGCACCGGGCCCACGGGTATCTCGTACACGCCCTCGCCCTCGACCTTGGTGAAATGGTACGCGCTCCTGACCCGCGGTGGCCGGCGGTCCAGCGGAAAGTCCTTCCGCAAAGGGTGCTCGCCCTGGGGCCAATCATCGTAAAGGACCAGTGGTCGGGGGTCGGGATGGCCGACGGCCTCCAGGCCGAACATGTCCTGGACCTCCCTCTCGTACCAATCCGCCTCATTGATCTGAGGGGTGAGGGACACGAACCTCTGGGAGCGGGGCTCGAGGGGGGCGATGATGGTGACGTAGGCGTCGATCCCTCGGGGAGACAGCACCACGTAGAGCTTGAAGCAGTCCTCCGCCGCCCGGTCATCGGTGGCGTGCATGGTGACCAGAGAGGCCTGGTGTGCTCCGTGGATGTGCTTGGCCAGGGAAGCGAGGTCGTCTATCCCGGTCAGCAGACGCAGGTCGTTGCCGCGTACCTTCGCAGCACGCACCTTGGAGTACAGCTCCGGAGGCAGCTCTTCCACGATCCGGCGCAGTTTCTCCACGGTCATGCTCCGCCCCCTGGCACGAACAGGCGGTATACCTGGTCCAGAACCTCGTTCAAGAACTCGGGGACGTACAGGCCCAACGCCAGGATGGCGATCAGGAGGACCGCCATCATCACCACATCGGTGCCCCGCCTCTCCTTGGAGGGCCTCTCCTCCAGCAGTGGTTCCCCGAAGACCATGCCCCCGATGTGCTTTAGGAAGGCCGCGAACACGATGATCAGCAGCACGATGTATAGTATGGTGCCCAGATAGTTCTGCGAGCTGAGCCCCCCGACCATTATCATGAACTCGCTCAGGAACAGCGAGAAGGGCGGGCACCCGGTGATGGCCAGCCCTCCGCCTAGCAACAGCGCACCAGTTACCGGCAGGACCTTGATGAGGCCGTGCACCTTGTCGATGTCCTTGGTGTGGAAGCGCTGCAGGACCTTACCCGCACCGAAGAACAGGAGGGTCTTGGCGAGGGCGTGGTTCAGCATGTGGAAGAGCGCCCCGAAGATGCCCCAGAAGCCCCCGAAGCCGAAGCCGATGGCAATGATGCCCATGTGCTCTATGGAGGAGTATGCGAGCATCCGCTTGTAGTCCTTGGCCATTATGATGAAGGCCCCCGCGGTGGCCACGGATATTATGCCGAACAAGAGCAGAAGTCCGCCTGAGAAACCGGCACCGAGCGAGGAGCCGGAGACTATCATGTGGAAGCGGAGGATGCCGTACATGGCGCAGTTCAGCAGGACCCCGGACAACAGGGCCGAGACAGGGGTGGGGGCCTGAGAATGGGCGTCGGGCAGCCACGTGTGCATGGGTGACAGCCCCACTTTGGTGCCGTACCCCACGAGAATGAATATGAATGATATCTTCAGGAGCCCTGGGTCCAGGGCGGAGGCGTTGGCCTGCAGGGTGGACCAGTTGAGGGCGTTGGACTCCTCGCCCAGGACCTGTATGGAGGAGGCGTAGACGATGATGGTCCCCAGAAGGGCCAGGGTTATGCCCACGGAGCAGATGACGAGGTACTTCCAGGCGGCCTCGATGGAGGTGTCACGGTCGTAAAGACCTACCAGGTAGGCGGACGCCAGGGTGGTGCCCTCTATGGCGATCCACATGATGCCCAGGTTGTTGGAGACGGTGACCAGGAGCATCGTGAAGACGAAGAGCTGGAAGAAGATGTAGTAGTTCCTGAGCTTCAGCTCGGTGATCTCCCCCTCCTCCAGCTCCCGGCGGAGGTAGGATATGGAGTAAAAGCAGGCCAGGAGTCCGACCAGGGAGACCAGGAGCAGAACGTAGGCGGACAGGGCGTCCATGTACAGCAGGCCCTCGTCCAGGGTCCCGGTTGTGAACACCTCGTAGGAGATCGACAGAGATGCTATCAGGGTCACCGCCGAGCCTGCCACCGCCACCGCCTCCACCAAGGCCCTCCTGCGCAGAGGGTAGCATAAGGCGGCGATGATCAGGGGTATGAGGAGGATATACTCGATCAATCGTGCAGCCTCCTCAGGATGGTGGTGTCCACGCTGTCAAAGGTCTTGTTTATGCGGAAGGCGAACATGCCCATGATGAGGACCGCGACCAGAATGTCGAAGAAGATGCCCAGCTCCACGATCATGGGCATTCCGTAGGTGACGGAGATGGCCGCGAGGAACAGGCCGTTCTCCATGGTCAGCAGCCCCATGATCTGGGTGACCGCCTTCTTGCGCGCGATCATGGTATAGAAGCCGATGAGAACCACCGCCAGGGAGATGGCCAGACAGTTCTTGGTGATGGTGGTGATGGTCCCGCTGGTGAAGATTATGGGCTCCGTTATGTAGAACGCCACTGCGGTCAGGACCCCGCACAGCAGTAGGGACAGGGGTATGCTGACCAGGGGCTCGACCTCCTTGGTGGTCCTTATCTTGTCCATAACGTACAGCAGCATCCAGGGTATGACCACTCCCTTTATGCCGATGGTCAGGACCGCCACGGCGTAGATGTGCCCCGCGCCGGTGATGGAGGCCACGGACATCGCCAGCAGCCCCAGGGCCACTGACTGCAGGGCGAACAGGCGGACCAGGGAGAACATACGGTTGCTGGCGATGGCTATGAAGGTGGTGAGCAGGATGGCCGCGGCCAGGCCGTCGATGATGGTGGTGGTGGAGAAAGCCATTCAGGTCGCCCCCAGTATGTAGAAGGACATGACAGCGAGAAGGGAGAGGATGAAGGCCACGGTCAGGATGTTGGGCAGGCGGAACAGCCTCATCTTGGCCGTCGCGGACTCGATGACCGCGATCGTCACTGCCAGCACCAGGACCTTCACCAGGAAGGCCAGCAGGCCACCGGTCAGGGACAGGACCGTGAGGTCGGTGGCAATACCCCAGGGGAAGAATACGTTGGAAAGGATGGCCAGGAAGATGATGAGCTTGGTCATTGAGGATATCTCCATCAGCGCCAGCTGCTTTCCCGAGTACTCCAGGAGCATGGCCTCATGGATCATGGTCAGCTCCAGGTGCGTCGCGGGGTTGTCGAAGGGCACCCTGGCGTTCTCTGCCAAGGTGGCGATGAAGAAGGCCGCCGCGGCCAAAAGCAGGGTGGGGGCCACCAGGTCCCAGCCGTTGGTGGCGATGCCGTCGGCGATGTTGCCCAGGGAGGTCGTCCCCGCGACCAGGGCCATGGCGAAGATGGACAGCAGCATGGTGGGCTCCACGATGGAGGAGATGTACATCTCCCTGCTGGACCCCATGCCCCCGAAGGCGGAGCCGGTGTCCAGGGCCGCCAGGGCCATGAAGAACCGCATCATCGATAGGAGATAGATGAGCACTATGAGGTCGCCCACGAACCCGAACGTCCGGGCATAGATTACTGGGACGAGGAGGGCTGCCACCATGATCGCGGACAGGCAGACGTAGGGAGTGATGGTGAAGACCCAGGAGGCATCTTTTGATACCACTGAACCCTTGGAGAACAGCTTCCTCAGGTCCCGGTAGGGCTGAAGGATGCTGGGGCCGGTCCTGCTCTGCAGATAGGCTTTGACCTTGCGGATGATGCCGGTGATGAGGGGCGCGATGGCCACGAGCAGGATGGTCTGCAGGACCTCTACGATCATCGGAACACCACCAGCAGTACCAGGAGGACGACGAAGATGTACGCCAGGTAGGCCTGTATGCTTCCCCTCTGGATGAACCCCAGGCGTCTGGCCAACGCCAATACCAGGCCGATCGTGGGAGCGTAGAGATATCTTTCGAACACCGGTTCGATGCTACGGGAGAAGGAGATCCGTCTCTTGATGAGCGAGGATGTGGTGTACTCCGTCCTCACCTCGATGTGCGGCCGGTACACGGACTTGAAGATGCGGTTGATCGGCTCGGAGAACCCGGACGCGCTGTACTCGGTGCGCGACGTTAGGGGGGTGCCGCAGTCCCAGGTGTCCCCGGTCACGACCTTGTGCCTGCCGCCTAGAAAACGGGAGATGGCCAGGGATGCGGGTATGGCGATCATTAGCAGAACGCCGATGGCCAGGGGGCTCATGCTGGAGAACTCCCCTGCTGGCGGGCTGAGGATGAGGCCGTTGACCAGCTTCCCGGCGATGCTCACACCGAGGAGGGAGGAGGTCACCTTGTCGATCTCGGGAACTATCAATATCGAGAGAACGCCGGTGAGCACGCACAGCCCGGCGGCGATCCCCATGCCCACGAGCATGCTCCGGGGGACCTCCTGGGCCTCCGCGGCGTGCCTGCTCCTCGGCCTGGCCAGGAACGTAGCTCCGAAGATGCGCACGAAGCAGGCGGCTGCCAGTGCCCCCGTGAGGGCCAGGACGGCCACGGCCACGGGGAGAAGTAGGTTTACCATGGGATCGGTGATGTTCTGCGTCAGCAGCAGGGACTGGAACATCAGCCATTCCCCGACGAAACCGTTGAAGGGAGGGATGGCGGAGATCGACAGCACCCCGATGAAGAACAGCACCCCCGTCCACCTCATCCTCTTGGCCAGGCCTCCCAGTTCCTCCAGGTTCTTGGTGTGCGTGGCATGGAGGACTGCCCCCGCCCCCATGAACAGCAGGCCCTTGAAGAGAGAATGGGAAAGGGTGTGGAACAATGCAGCGATCAGGGCCAGCGCCGCCAGGTCGCCCAGATGGGCGTTGGCCACAGGATCGACCAGATGGTAGGACTCGAAGACCATGGCCGCCCCCAGGGCGATGAAGATTATGCCGATGTTCTCCACCGTGGAGTAGGCCAGGGCCCGCTTCAGGTCCTCCTCCATCAAGGCGTACAGCACACCCACCAGCGCTGATATGCAGGCGATGAGAAGCACCAGGAGGCCCCACCACGTGTCCCAGGTGCCGAGGAAGTCGAAGTAGCAACGGATGAGCATGTAGACAGCGGTCTTCACCATGATGCCGGACATCATGGCCGAGATGTTGGAGGGAGCGGCAGGATGGGCCTGGGGCAGCCACACGTGCAGGGGCACCAGGCCGGCCTTGGTGCCGAAGCCGATGAGCAATAGGATGAACGCGACGTTCCTCGCCAGCTCCGGCATCGCGCCCAGAGCGCCGAGCTCCCGGAACGCCGAGAAGTCGAAGGAGTGGTCGCCGGGAGTGTTAAGCCACATTATGATGAACGCCACGGTGATGAGGGCGGTGCCCAGGTGGGTCATGACCACGTACAGCAAACCCGAGGACACGCTGTCCTGTTTCCTGTTCTCGTACATGACCAGCAGGTAAGAGGAGACCGACATGGTCTCCCACATTATCAGGAAAAGGATGGCGTTGTCCGCCGATACTACCAGGACCAGGCTCAGCAGGAAGGTGTTGAACAGCAGCCCCATGGTCCCCAGGCTGTACTTGCCCTCGTACTCCTTGGTGTAGCCCAGTGAGTAGATGGATACGCATGCTCCCAGGATAGAGATGGCCAGCAGGAAGAATGCTGATAACTGATCGATGACAAAGGAGAAGGTGCCGAAGCCGGCCACGGCCGTGGGGAGGGTGAGGACGACGGTCCCGCTCCCCAGCAGCACCTCCAGGGCCAGGGCCAGTCCCAACATGGAGGATAAGGTGGAAAAAGAGAAGGACACCACCCGACAGGCCTTGGACCATCTTCCCATCGAAAGCGATGCCAGCGCTCCTAGGAGCGAGGTAAGGATGAACAAACCGAAAAGCTCTTGACCGTTCATCGAAGGACCAGCTTGAGGGGCGGCGCTCCTTTTCGATGTTCAACCTCTAACGTTCTGGCCATGCCCTCTTGGCGGGCAAACCACTGGTCATTCATAAATATTTCCTCGTCAGCTACCATAGTTCGCAGGTACCGGAGGTCCTCTGGACGTGCCTTGAGCAAGCCTTTATGCTGACCTTTTGAGGCAATAATGGTAAGATGTTTTTATAGCGATGGCATCAATCTCTTACTGAGTGAGGGATATGGGTTCTGAGAGAAGCGATTGGAAGATGGAGCAGCAGATCCTCAACAAACAGCTGGGCCTGCTCGCGGCGGCCATAAAGGTGGAGACCTACGGGAGGGACTTCTACCTGCGGATGAGCGAGTGCGTCAAGGACAAGGAGGGAAAGCTGATCCTCCGTAGCCTGGCCAAGGATGAGAAGGACCACCGTACCTGGCTGATAAGGCAGGTCGACAGGATCTTCCCGGGAAAGAACGTAGACACCATCGCTCCGGACCCGGAGTACGCCAATATCGTTCCCCAACGTCCCTTCCCCGATGTCCCCCCAGGAGCATGCTTCTCCTCCCAGGATGAGATAAGGGCGGTGGAGATGGGTATTGAGGTGGAGAAGGCCTCCGTGCGCATGTACGGCGAGGTCGCTTCCTTGACCCGGGACCCGGAGCTGAAGGCGCTGATGCAGCGCCTCGTGGAGTGGGAGAGAGGGCATCAGAAGACCCTCGAGGACAACCTGGAGTACCTGAAAAGGGGCGGAAGCTGGTATGGCTACGAACCCATCCTGGATGGATGAAAGTCCTGCGGCGATGCCCCGTAGGGGGTGCCTGGATGGATCTGGACATCCTCCAATGTCCGTTTCTGTTCCGTCGATAGTTTAAAGACGTTTTCTTCCATACTGTGGTTCCGTATCGCTATTAACAGGTGATAACAGGCTCTAATTCTTAGAGGTACACCCATGGTAAAGATGCCGGATATCAATAGGGAACTTCTTGCTTGTCTGCAATGCGGTTATTGCGTACGGGTCTGCCCCACTTACGAGCAGACGCCGTGGGAGTCCGTTACTCCCCGGGGCAAGGTATTCTACCTTACACAATTGATGAAGCGCTCCCCGATGGACACATTGTTGGGACGCAAGGTTAAGGTCGACCAGGAGTTCGTGGACGCCCTGTTCAGCTGCACCGGGTGCGCCCAGTGCGAGACCGTATGCCACGTCAACATCGAGTTCGCGGAGTTCTGGGAGAAGGTCAGGGAGTGGGTCGTGGACCAGGGGAAGGGTCCCTTGCCGGCGCATTCCAAGCTCGCCCAGAGCATCAAGGACTTCAGCAACCCCTACAACGAGCCGAGGGAGAAGCGCGGCGACTGGTGGCCGTCAGAGATACCCCACACCGAACATCCCGACATCATCTTCTACGCGGGCTGCACCGGATCGTACAGGATGCAGAGGATCGCCAAGGCCGGGGCCACCGTTCTGCACCGCGCCGGCGTTAAGCTGGACATTCTGGGAGGAGAGGAGTACTGCTGCACCTCCCCCATGCTCAGGACCGGGCAGACCGGTCTCACCACCGAGTTCGCACAGCACAACATCCGGGCCGTCGAGAAGAGGGGGGCCCAGGCCATGGTCACCACCTGCGCCGGCTGCTTCAAGACCTCCTCTACCGACTACGGGAAGTACTTCTCCAACCCCTCCTTCCCGGTGTACCACTTCTCGCAGTTCGTGAACAAGCTGATCAAGGAGAAGAAGCTCAAGTTCACCAAGGATATCAAGGCCAAGATCACCTACCACGACCCCTGCCATCTAGGTAGGCACGGAGGAGTGTTCGAGGACCCCCGAGAGGTGCTCAAGAAGATCCCCGGCGTGGAGCTGGTGGAGATGCCCCGCAACCGCATGGGCTCGCGCTGCTGCGGCGCGGGAGGCGGCTACAAGAGCGGGTACAACCAGCTCGCCGTCAACATAGCCGCGGAGAGGGTGAAGGAGGCCATCGCCACCGGTGCGGATATCCTGGTAACGACTTGCCCGTTCTGTGTCCTCAACCTTCAGGCAGGGGCCAAGCAGATCGGCGCGGACATCAAGGTGCTGGACATATCTGAGCTGCTGCTAGATGCCACCGATCCCAATGCCGCTCCGGCCGCTGCCGAGGGCGCCAAGGCAGAAGGCAAGGTGGCGGCAAGGCCGGCGAAGGCCGAGGGCGCTGCCAAGCCTGCGGCTGCAGCAGAGAAGGCCAAGGCCTCCGCACAGAAAGCGTAAACCCTTTCCAGACGTACCTTTTTTTCCTTATGCTACACTGTACGCGCTGCTGTCGACAGATATCGCGTTCGAACAACCAGGCGATAGGTTGAAATACCGAAGTGCCCTCGAATTGTCGCCTGGCCATGGTTTTTGAGCAGCTAGATCAACGTATCCAGCAGGTCCTCCGGGACAAGGACATCCATGAGCCCACAGGCCCTCAGAAGGAGGCCATTCCCTATATCCTTCGGGGCGAGAACCTGCTCCTGGTGGCCCATACCGGCATAGGGAAGACCGAGGCCGCCATGCTGCCCATCTTCCATCAGCTGATGAAGACCCCAGGCAAGGGGATAAGATGCATCTACATCACGCCCCTGCGGGCTCTCAACCGGGATATGCTGAAGAGGCTCACGGAGTTCGGGGACGCTCTGGACCTGAAGGTGGCGGTGAGGCACGGGGATACCTCCCAGACGGAGCGGCAGCATCAGTCCCGGGACCCTCCGGACGTTCTCATAACCACTCCCGAGACGGTGCAGGTGCTGTTCACCGGTAAGAGGCTGAGGGAGCATCTGTCCCGCGTGAAGCATGTGGTAATCGATGAGATCCACGAGCTTGCCAGCAACGATAGGGGAGCGCAGCTGGCGGTCGCCCTGGAGCGATTGGTGGAGATATCCGGGGAGTTCCAGCGCGTCGGCCTATCCGCGACCGTGGGGTCAGTGGAGGAGGTGGCGAGGTACCTCGGAGGAGAGCGACGGGAAGTGCGGACCGTCCGCGCCCACATCTCCAAGGACCTGCAGGTGAACGTGCAGTCGCCACCGGTCGTCGATGAGGACCGGGACCTGGCCGGCCGCCTGCAGAGCGACCCGCACCTGATCTCGGGGATGAGGCGGTGCAAGGACCTCATCGAGGAGCACCGCTCCACCCTGATGTTCGTCAATACCCGGGACACCGCCGAGGCCATCGCCGCCCGCTTCCACATCTGGGACGAGGGGTTCAAGGTGGGGGTGCACCACGGATCGCTGTCCAAGGAGGTGCGCATCGAGATGGAGGAGGACTTCAAGAACGAGCGTCTCAAGGGCCTCATCTGCACCTCCTCCCTGGAGCTGGGCATCGATATCGGCTCCGTCGACTACGCTATCCAGTACAATTCCCCGCGCCAGGTCTCCCGCCTCATACAGCGCATGGGGAGGGCGGGACATTCGGTGGGGGAGCGCTCCGAGGGGGCTATAGTGGCCTCCAATCCGGATGAGGTCGCCGAGAGCCTGGTCATTGCCCGGCGGGCCATGGCCGGGGAGCTGGAGGACCTCCGGGTGCGGGAGAGGCCACTGTCCGTGCTGGCCAACCAGCTGGTGGCGATGGCCATGGTAGGGCAGGTGGAGAAGGAGCTGGCCTACCAGGTCATCAAGCGGGCCTACCCCTTCCGGAACCTGCCACGGGAGGAGTTCCATGATGTCATGGAGCAGCTGACCAGGATAGGGTTGCTCTTCGATAACGAGGAGAAGTACCGGCGCAGCAACCGGGGGATGCGGTACTTCTACGACAACCTGTCCATGATCCCGGACGAGCGCACGTTCCTCATACGGGACATCTCCTCGCGGCGGATCATGGGAACCTTGGACGAGTCGTTCGTGGTGTCCTTCGCCGAGCCGTACGCGGCCTTCATCACCCACGGTAAGACGTGGAGGATCGTGGAGGTCAGGGAGGATGAGTTGTTGGTGGAGCAGATTCGCGACATCGGCTCCATCCCCTCGTGGGTGGGCGAGGAACTGCCTGTACCTTTCGAGGTGGCCCAGGAGGTGGGCCGCCTCCGCCGCACGCGTTCCTACGCCGACTACACCGGGGATGCCGATGCCATCGAGGCACTGAAGGTGTACCTGGGCAAGCAGGACGCGGACGGGGCGGTGCCCTCCGACCAGATGGTGACGCTGGAGATGGGGAAGCGCATGGCGGTGCTGAACATGTGCTTCGGGACCCAGGTCAACGAGACCATCTCTAAGATCCTCTCGGTCCTGCTGACAGCGCGCCTGGGGGAGAGCGTGGGGGTGCACACCGACCCCTACCGCATTGTCATCGAGCTTCCCCGGGACATTGACCCCAAGCTCATCATCGAGACCCTGAGGTCCATTAGATCGGAGGGGGTGGAGAGCCTGGTCCGTCTGGTCCTGAAGTCCTCCTCCTACCTGAGGTTCAGGTTCGTGTTCGTGGCCAAGAAGTTCGGCGCCATCGAGCGCGATGCCGACTACCGGCAGGTGAACTTCACCCGCTTGGCCGAGGCCTACGAGGACACGGTGCTGTTCGAGGAGGCGGTGAGGAAGGTGCTGTGGGAGGACTTCGACGTTGAAGGCACCGTCAAGGCCATGCGGCGGATCGAGAGCGGGGAGATAACCTTCCGCACCATGGGGCTGACCACCATGGGTCGTGCGGGCCTGCAGCACTCCCGAGAGCTTATAATGCCCCAGCGTGCCGACCACACCATCCTCATGGCGCTCAAGAAGAGGCTGGAGGCAGAGGTCATGAGCATGTCCTGCGTCAACTGCCATACCCAGTGGCGTATGAAGCCTCAGGATGCGCCTGACCGGATATTCTGCCCCCGCTGCGGAGGGCAGATGGTGGCCGCCCTCCTGCCTTACAACAAACAGGACATCGCCCTTCTCAAGAAGGCCAAGCCCAATGAGGAGGAGACGAAGGAGATCAAGAGGATGTTCAAGAACGCCAGCCTGGTCAGGGAGCATGGGAAGAGGGCCATGGTCACCCTGGCCGGAAGGGGCATAGGGCCGGACACCGCCGCCCGCGTCCTGTCGTCTTTCTATGAGGACGAGGACGAGTTTCTGCGGGACATCCTCAGTGCCGAGCTCACGTACGCCAGGACCAAGCGCTTCTGGGACTGATCACTTTCTCCGGAACCGGTTGCTGACCGTCCCCACACCGGGGATGGACGCCACCACCAGGTCGCCGTCATGGAGCGCGCTGACCCCCTCGGGTGTTCCGGTGGCTATGATGTCCCCCGCCTCAAGGGTCATGAACCTCGAGATGTAGGAGATCAGGCTCTCGGGAGGAAACACCATGTCCGCGGTGTTCCCCTTCTGCCTTACCTGTCCGTTGACTGTAAGAACGAGCTCCAGCCGATGAACATCCTCCACCGAAGAATAGGGGACGGGCTGCGACATGGGGGCGAAGGTGTCCATGCTCTTCGATAAGGTCCAGGGGTCCCCGGCCTTGCGTGCCTTGTTCTGCATGTCCCTGGCCGTCACGTCGTTGAACACGGCGACGTGTGAGACCTTGCTCAACGCCTCCTCGTCGGTAACGTTCCTGGCGGTACTGCCGATGATGAGGGCAAGCTCCACCTCGTGGTCCACCCTCCCCACGTCCCCGGCCATGATGTCCTCCCCGTCCCCTATCAGGGCGGAGGAGGGCTTTAGAAAGATCATGGGCTCCTCCGGGGCCTGGGAGTTGAGCTCCCTTGCGTGAGCGCGGTAGTTCTGACCTATGCACACGATCTTGCCTGTCGGCATGGCTCCTCAGAGGTAGTCGCTCACTGTCTGCAGCTTGAACAGAACATGCTTCCCCTTGAGGGTCTGATGCACCTTGTCAGCGAGATAGATAGCATCCTCCACCGTCGCCTTGTTGCCCCACCGGTAGATGAAATCGTAGCTTCCGGTGGTGGGCTCGAAACCCAGGCCGTGAAGGGCGTCCATGACCTCTGATGGGCGGGCACCCTCGGTATTGAATGTTATCGTGAGATAGGTAATCATGGTTCAAGGAATAGCAGGGGTTGAATTTAAAGAATCACCCCTACGTTCCAGACGTGCCGATAGGATAGGGAGAGCGAACATAGTGAGGAGAAAAAGGTGGGAGCGGCGGAGGAAAAATGGATGATCGATTGAGGTTCTGATTAGGGGGGGTTCTCCGCTCCCTAATACGAAATCATCTAGGTAAGTATATAATTAGTAAATATCTAGAAATCAGTATTGATATTAAGTTGCGGATCAGGCCTCTAGGCCAGCGGGTCCGCCATCATCTGGAGCGGCCGCCTCCCTATACCCCTTGAACCCTTTGGCCACGATATAGATCTCCGAGCTGCTGGAACGGGACGCCTTGGGGGAGTGCAGGCGGACAGAGGAGAAGCTCTTCTTGACCTCCGAGATGAACTCGTTCATCATGTCCCCCTCGAATATCTTCATGACCAGGGAGCCGCCGGGCCTCAGGGTCCGGAGGGCGAACTCCAGGGCATGGGTGCACAGGTCCACGGACCGCGCATGATCGATAGAATAGTTGCCGCTGATGTTGGGGGACATATCGGAGATGACCGTATCGGCCTTGCCCCCGAGCAGGGACCTGAGCTCCTCCACCGTCTCCGGCCGGGTCATGTCCCCGCGAATGGTGCTCACTCCTTCCAAGGGTGCGATGTGCTGCAGGTCAACCCCCACCACCTTCCCCTTGGGCCCCACACGCTCCTTGGCGATCTGCAGCCATCCTCCGGGAGCCGCACCCAGGTCCACCACCGATCCGCCCTCCTGGAAGATGCCGAAGCGCTCGTTTATCTGATGAAGTTTGAACGAGGCCCGCGAGCGGTAGTTCAGCTGCTTGGCCTTGCGGTAGTAGAAGTCCTGCTTCCTCTCCTTAAGCCAGCGCTTGCTCATGAATGAGCAATTCTCGCCTCGTCCTTAAAGATTATCCTCCTGCCGATAAAAGGTTTCAAGTCCTGGAGAGGATACCGTATCGGTCAGTATGTCCGGCAGCAAGAAGCCCCTCACATATGCCCAGGCGGGAGTGAACATTGATGCTAAATCGCAGGCCATCGAGGCACTGGTCAAGCAGCTGGTCTTCCGCCGGTCGGGACCGGTCAGGATGATCGACCTCCCGGGACAGTTCACCGGGCTCATTGACTTCGGCGACGTGGCCCTCACCCTGTGCACCGACGGCGTGGGCACCAAGCTCCTAGTGGCCAAGGCCATGGGCAAATGGGATACCATCGGCATCGACTGCGTGGCCATGAACGTCAACGACACCATCTGCGTGGGGGCGGAGCCCATCTCCTTCGTGGACTACCTCGCCATTGACCACCCGGACCCTGAGCTCATGGGCGAGATCGGCATCGGCCTTAACCGCGGGTGCGAGCTGGCCAACTGCGATCTGGTGGGAGGGGAGGTGGCCGTGCTTCCCGAGATAATGAAGGAGCTGGACCTCTCGGGCTGCTGCCTGGGCATGGTGCGGAAGGAGCGCATCATCGACGGCTCCAAGGTCGCCCCCGGCGACGTTATCGTGGGGCTGCCGTCATCGGGCGTGCACTCCAACGGCCTAACACTGGCGAGAAAGGTCCTGGAGTCCAACGGCATCGGCCTGGACCAGAGTTTCTCGCAGCTGGGACAGAGCATCGGCCTGGAGCTGCTGACCCCCACGGAGATCTATGTCCGCAAGGTGCTGGAGATCGTGGAGAAGTGCACGGTGCATGGGATGATCGACATAACGGGCGGTGGGCTGCGCAACTTCCTGCGTATGCGCAAGGGCATAGGCATCGTGATCGAGGACCCCATGCCCGTGAATCCCATCTTCCAGGTGCTGGCGGACATCGGCTCGCTGGAGCTGGCGGAGCAGTACCAGACGTTCAACATGGGCATGGGCTTCGCTCTGGTGTGCCCTCCCGAGGAGGCTCAGAAGGTCCGCTCCATCTATGGGGATGGCGCACGCGTCGTGGGCACGGTCATCTCCGGGGAGGGAGTGACCGTGCCGTCGCTCGACATACGTTACAACAAGTACTGAGAGTCCCCACGGCCGGTCGGGCGTCAACGCTTACCGGCAAGGGACCACATCTCCGTCCCCTTCTCCCGGAAATGGACCAACCTGCCCTCTTCCAGCAGCTCCTCCAGGACCTTCTGCAGGTGCACGTCCTCGATATTGGTAAGGGATGACAGCTCGGAATAGGAGAGGTTCATCTCCCCCAGCTCCCGGACGACCCTCTTCTTGTAGTCGGTCTTCAGGATCTCCGGCATCTCCTTCTTGGGCTTCCTCTTCCTGGTCAGCAGGAACACCCCCGCGACGATCGCCGTGACGAGGACGATGAGGGATGGCCATTCCACCGTGGTGCCGGTTACGAAGCTCTGGGTCTCACCGCCCACGGTCACCTCGTGCGCGCCGTCAGCCAGGTTGGTGGCCCGAAAGGTGATGTTCTTGGCCTCCCCCGGCTCCAGGGCGACCTTCTCGGAGGCCACCTGCTCCCCGTCCAGGATCATAGTGAGGTCATAGCTTCCAGAGCTGTTCCCCTCGTTCACTATCGCCATGGTCGCGGTGATGGACCCTCCGCGGCTGGTCATCAGGACCAGGGGCCACCACATCTCGTTGACGTTCATGGTGACCTTGAAGTCATGGACGGCCAGGCGGGCCACGGTGCCGCCCGAGGCCACGAACACTGCCAGGGCCCCGGTGTTGCTCACGTAGCTCCTTACCTCCCAGGTCACGGTGGTCTCCGATATCGGCGTTAATCGACCCCAGGAACCTCCGTTCAGCTGGTACAGGCCCAGGATGGTGGAGCCCCGGGGCAGCGCTGAGGTATTAAGCCCCACTACGATCTCCGGCATGGGGGAAAAGTTCACCTTCACTATTGTACCGTTGCCTAGGCGTCCATCGAAGCTGTAGGCCGCCACCGTTTCCGCCCCCGGGGGGCCGGTGGGCAACAGCGAGGCGTTGGCCACGGATAGGGTGATCCTGGTGGGTACCATACTGTCGGATGTGGTGATGGAGGTCCCCTCCGGAAGGTGGAGGCTAAAGCGGCCTGTCCGGTCGGTGGCGATCACCGTCTCCAGGGTGTTCCCGTTGATGTCGGTGCCGACCACGGTCTCCTTCCCCAGGAAGTCAACGATCACGAAGTTGTACGAGCTCCCGCCCACTGGTATGTCCACCAGGAGGTAATTTATGCTGAAGCTGAGGCCATCGCCCTGGGCGTCGTTCTGCGGAGTGCCCGTATCCACGAACTCCCAGGACCATATGGCGGTCACCGACTCCCCCGCGGACAGCGGACCGATCAGGAGCTGGTTCTCATCGGCAGGGTGGTCCGGGAGGTCCTTCAGGGGAGAAGGTAAGGACAAGGAGGTGTGGAGGCCGTTGGATGATAAATGGAACTGCAGGTACTTGCTTAGGGCCGCCCCGTCGCCCCGCAGATCGGTCTCCTGGACGTTGCTTATCCATATCATCAGGTTGGCGGTGATGGAGCCGGCGTTGCGGATCTCGATGGTGGTGGTACCTGTGTCCCCGGGCATCATGGAGCCGGCGCTCCAGGCCACGCTCCCCTGTCCCCCCAGGACCAGGTCCACGGCCCCGCTGGCAGCGTCCGCCCCCGGCAGGGGGAAGGAGACGAGGAACATTAAAGCGATAAGACAGGCCGCTGCTCGGGTGAGCCTATGCCTTCGCCCTAAGCGAGACGGTAGTATAGCCTCACCTCTTCCAGCACCGGGGTTTCGCCCAGCACCTCACTGGTCAGAACGGCGCGCCACTGCACATATCGTCCGGTCAATCCTTCGAGAGAGGCATGGGTGCCATCTCCCAGGTCCTCCCAGGCATCGTTCGGGACTCCTCCGGAGAGGGTATCATTCGCTCGCACCTCTACGATTATCGAGGTTCCTGCGGGGAGGATACGGTCCCAGAACGCGTGGTCGAATATCGTTCCCGCCTTACCCGTGTCGAAGACCGCTGATGTAAAGGATCCCGTCTCCGATGGCTGGAGCATGATGTCACCTGGATAAGAAGTAACGTCGGTGCCGGTCGCTGTGCCGCTGGCGTAATCCTCCATGCTGGTCTGCTTCCACAGCAGGGGTATCCCCCCAGACGTGTAGATCACCGATGAGACCTCGGTGTCCACGTAGTGGCACGCGATCTCCCCTGTACCTAAGGAGATGAGCGTCACGGCCGCGAGCATGATCGCCCATACCTTTCTGGGGATCACTCGCCTCCCTCCTTGGGGCCCTGGGCGTCGCTCTTGCCGTTCTCTCCCTTGGCCTCGTTGACGATGATGAGCACCCCCAAGAGGACGATGGCCGCCCACCCGAGCGGTCCCTGCAGGAAGTTAACCACGTAACCCAGGTAGGGTGCGGTGAGCTCTACCTTACCCTCCACATCCCCATAGGCTACGGGATACGGGTCCGCATCCTCATTAGCATCGCCCTTGGTGACCATGATGGCGCTGGCACTGTCCATTGCGATGACGCGGTGGCACACCAATGAGCCATCTAAGGTCCGGTAGCAGGCTACATCGCCCACCGCCAGGTCCTCCGGCCGCTCCGGGGAGGTCACTGCTAGATCCCCAACGTTGATGGCGGGGGACATGCTTCCGGACCGCACCACGTCCATCCTCCATCCTAAGGCCGGGGCCAGGGAACCCGCCAGCGCCAGTGCTAGGAACGCTGCTATCGCGACGATCCCTATTTGACGTGGCCTGAACCTCACCTCAACCCTCCATGGAATAATGCGTCCAGGCCTATGTCTGGGTCAGGGTGAACTCGATGCTGAAGGTGCAGATGTCGCCCTGGATCACGTTTCCCACAGAGGTCGGGACCAGATACTTGACGGACACCTTGGAGGTGGCCCCTCCTGCGAGCGAGCCCAGGTTCCAGCTGGTGGTGGCGGAGTTGACCGTGCCCGTGTAGGCGGTGGTCTCCGTCCCGTCGACGATACCGTTGCTGTTGCTGTCCACCCACACGGTTATCATCATGTTGTCCCCAAGCTCACCAGCATCGGTGCCCAGAAGCGCCTCCGGCTCGGGGGTGGAGCCTGCTCCATTGTTGATGTTCGTCAGGCGTCCGGTCAGGGTACCGGGGGAGTTGCCAGCGTTGGTCAGCAGCATGGTCTTGAATCCCGTGGAACCGGGCACCAGGTTCTCGGCCGTGAACGCGGTAGCAGCCCATGGGTTCTGGGCGTCCACGGTCAGATCGATGGTACCGGCAGTGAACGAGTTGCCGCTGCTGGTCTCGGTATCGTTGAAATACGCGTACAATGCCCCGCTGCTCATGACAGCGACCATTGTCAGCGCCAGAAACGCGATGATTGCTCTTCTCTTGATCATGTACCCATCTCTCCTCAGGTTGCCGAGGATGGACCTGCTCGGTCCCCGAGACCCGTTGGACGAGGTTACGATATAACAGTTAGTATCTTGTTCGCTTTATTGGTAATCAGCCTATAATAATACATCCAGATGGATATGGCTAGCACCTTCCAGATGGCGGTGGGATGGCCTACACCGCGAGCCGATGGGCGATCGCCCCCACCACCGCTCCCATGGCGGTGCAGGTCTCCAATGAGAAGCCTCCAGGGGTGATGTCAAAGTGTTTACGGACCATATCGAACACCTCTCGGGGAGCGCCCTTGGGGCCCAGCCCGAACACCACCATGACGCTCCGCCCCTGTCTCAGAAGGATGATGATTTCGTCCAAGCTCACCTTCTTACCCTCCTCGGGCTTGCGCGTGGTCAGGACCGCCTCTCCAAGCTGCGGGGGAAAGCCCCGGTTGGGGTAGGGGAAGGTTTGGAACCGCCCCTTGGACGTGAGCTCCCTGAGGAACTGTCCGTTCTCCCCTATGGAAGTGGTGGTGGCGACCCAGTCCGCGATCTCCTGGGGAGTGCCCAGCTCCTGGGGGAAGGGGAACCCGAAGGTCACGAGGTTGAAGTCGAAGGCCAGGGCCAGGGGTCCCGCCCTTGCCAGCGCGCGGCGGTGGGCCTCACGGAAGTTGCGGGGATCGTAGGAGTTGTACAAGGCGATGGTGGGACGGCCCAGGCGTGACATGGTGTTCCTTTGGCGCCATTGCCTGCTACCCCATAAAAGGTACGCCCGAAAAAAAGGATGAGAGGGTGGGACCTGCTCACGCAAGGTCCGAGTTGGTGTCCAGCATCTTCGCCCACTCGTATTTTCGACGCTTCTTGAGGTCCGTGTTGTGGTAGACGTAGCTGAATATGAGCGGCACCACTGTGGTGGCCTCGGCGTAGACCATCTGCTCATAGGTGGTCTCCACCTTCCCCCAGGAACTTGCTTCCTTCAGGGTGGAGCTGGAACAGGCGCCATCACGGACATCGGCTACGGTGATCTGCACAGCATACTGGTGCATGGGGACGTCCTTTCCCAGGCACTCCGCGCACACCACGGTGTCCTGTGCGAAGTTCTTGGGGACCCCGCCCCCTATCATGAACAGCCCTGATGTCTTGGCGTTCATCTTGATGCGCGTCAGCTCAAAGAAGTCCTTCACGGAGTCTATAGATATGTGCTCCTTGGGGTTGGCGGCCTGATGCATCACCAGGCCGAAGCCGGCGCTGGAGTCCGAGAACGCGGGGCAGAACACCGGGACGTGGTGCTTGAACGCCAGCTCCACCAGGGAGTTCTTCTTCTTGGCGTTCTTGGTGAGGTACCTGCCCATCTCCCTGATGAACTCCCTGGAGGAGTAGGGGCGCGGTTCCAACTTGTCAGCGATCGCCTTTATTGTGGAATCGCACTTCTGGAGCTGCTCCTCGTCTATGTAGGTGTCGTATATGCGGTCTATGTAGTTGTTTCGCAACATGTGGTCATCGATGAACGGCGTTCCCTGATAGTGTTTGAAGCCCAAGGCCTCGAAGAAGTCCATGTCGACTATGGAGGCCCCGGTAGCTACCACGGCGTCGATCATGTTGTACTTGATCATATCCGCGTAGACGTTCATGCAACCGCCGGCGCTAGTGCTCCCCGCAAGCGTAAGAAAGGTGGTGCAATCCTTGTCCTCCACCATCATCTTCAGGATATCCGCTGCCCGCGCGGTGTCGCGAGAGGTGAAAGACATCTCGCGCATGCTGTCAATGATAGGCGTGGAGTCGTACTTGGTCGCGTCAACGTGCTTGACGGTCTTCTTGAGGAGGTCTTTCTTCTTCATGATCATCCACTCAGCACTTCGACGAAAGCATCGACAGACCGTCAGGTACGCCCTGCTCAGGTCATCGGCCGCCCGTCAATATATGGTGATGATATCAGCGTTATTAAGCTTAGCTCATTTTACCCGTGGCCGCCAGGGTCTGGGAAGCGGGACAGCGATGCTGGTGACGAGGAAGAAGCAGGCAAGGCACCAGAAGTTTAACCTACTAGAAGGGGATGTGGCAGCATCGAGAGCGGAGGATGCGAAGACCGTTAGAGTGATCACACCTTTTCGGGGACTTTGCGGGGACGGCTGCAGATCGCATATATGTCCCCGTCGAAGAAGACGTCTAGTTCGGGATGCTCGGCCTGGATCTCCTCGATCTTCCTGAGCACCTCACGGAGAGTCAAGTCGCTCTTCTTGTCGATCTTGACATGTATCTGCTTCTCCATGCTTAGAACTCCACGCGACGCTCTCGCTATCCTAATCGAATGAGGATGTCGGTATATATGTTTTTGTTTCTAGCTATCCGGACTGATTAGCATGCTGGATAGGGTCAGATTGAGGCCGTTTTTTACCCCGCCCCATAGGGGCGGGACGTATTATCAATTGAGAATAAAATAGCAGGAAATCGTTAATATGCCCTCAAACGCTCTCCAAGATACTCAATAACCACAGGTGCGCAATTGGCACGTAAAAGAAAGGCCCGAGAGGAGGGTGCCTCCGAGGCCGACGGAGATTCAACCGCCATCGTCCCAAGCACAGGGGACATCGCCGCAGCCAGAGCTGACGATCTGCGCAGGTGGATGGCGGGAGAGTCCACCTTGATGGCATGGTTGGAGGAGGACCCCTCTCAGCAGCCTACTTTCTATGGCACCACCAACGTTCTGGACCAGGACCCTGCCCTGGAGCAGAAGATAGCCTTGTACGAAATGGAGATCGCCTCCCTTAAGAAGACGTTATCCTCCGGTGGAGGTTCGATCAGCGACCAGGAGGTTGCCGGCCTGAGGGCCGAGGTCGAGCGTTTGACCACAGTCAACCGTGAGCTCAGGGAGCGTGCCTCGGCCACGACCCCGGAGTCGCTTCAGGAGAGGGAGGCGCAGCTTCGGGAGAGGGAGAACGATCTGGAGGCCAGGGAGAGGGCCATCAACCTCAACGGTTTGGGCGACCCGGTCATGCTGGAACGGTACAAGGCCGAGATCAGCGAAAAGGACGCTGAGGCGCAGAGGAAGGAGGCCGAGCTCCGTGCCCAGCTGGAGCGGACGGAGGCGGACCTGAGGGCCAAGGAGATAGAGATCAAGCTGAGAGATGACGAGCTGAAGCTTTCCAAGATGTCCAAGCCAGAGGCCAACAAGGAGATGGAGCAGAAGCTCAAGGGCTACCAGGACCGGGAGAGAAGGGTCCTGGAGATGCAGGATACCGTCAATAGCTTGAGGGACCTCCTGAACGAGAGGGAGGATGAGCTCAAAGGGCTGAAGGAGATCATCAGCTACCGCGAGAACGAGCTGGCCCGCAGGGAGGAGGACCTCAGCTTCCGCGAGCGCAAGGTCACCGAGGAGAAGCGCCGCCTGGAAGAGGCCAAGCGCATCACCGGAGGCCTGGAGGAAGCGGAGCTGAAGAAGCGCCTGGACGAGCTGAAGGCAGAGGTCGACAAGAAGGAGCGGGACCTCAAGGCCAAAGAGGAGTACATCCGCAACAAGGAAGCGGAGCTGAGGACCAGGGAACAGGGAGCCATCGAAGAGGAGCTCAAGCACAAGGAGGCGGACATCGCCCTGGAGGCCGATTCTGCAAAGGTCAAGACCGGCAACCCCCGCCTGGACGACCTCCTTCTGGGAGGCATACCCTTCGGTTCGAACGTGCTGGTGCACGGCCCCCCCTTCGTGGGGAAGGAGACCATGGTTAACCAGTTCATCGCCGAGGGACTGAAGAAGGGCATCCCTGCCATATGGGTGTCCACCGACAAGACCACCTCGGACCTGAGGGAGGAGATGAAGCTGGTCCTCCCGTCATACGAGGACTACGAGGCCCTGGGGCTGGTCAAGTACGTCGACTCCTACTCCCGAAGCATGGGAGACACCACCGTCGACAAATATACAGTATATATCGACGAGCCCACCGCCCACGACAAGATCATGGAGGCTGTGGACGAAGCGGCCAAGGCGTTCCGGGAGAAGCATGAGTACTATCGCCTGGCCTTCCGCACCATATCCACGTTGATCGCCTACTCTGATCCCAACACCGCGTTCCGCTTCCTTAGCCCCTTCTGCGGCCGGAGGAAGAGGGACCGGGCCGTCTCCATGTATACCATCGAGAAAGGTATGCACGGCGAGCAGGAGATACAGATGCTCGGCTCCATCATGGACGGAATGGTGGACTTCAAGGTCGACCAGCTGAAGCTGTTCTTCATGATCAAGGGAATAACGGATGTGCAGTCACGGTCGTATATCCGCTATACTGCCACCCGCCATGGCCTAAGCATCGGGTCCTTCGCTCTGGACCACATCAAGTGAGGGTGCGCCCTCCGATCAAAGAGGGACGGGCTCAGGTCGATGCATTGTGCATGCCGACATTCCTTAAGCTCAACCCTCAGGCGAACTCCGGCCCCGGCTGGGTGCGAGGGGCGGGCCCGGCCTTCTTCTCGATGTTGATGCGGGGCAAGGGGAATGGGGGAGGGAGCCTTATGTCCCGGGCGATGAGAAGCGCGGTGGGAATGCAGTTGGAGACCACGATATTGTGAACGATGTTCGCGTCCTCATTGGGCATCGACGAAGTGGCGCTCCATTCCTTTATGAGCGGATCGACCTCGCCCTCCAAGAGCACGTTCCCCTCTATCTTGATGTATCCCATCCCCACGTAGTTGACGGTGAACCTGAACTCCACGGAGGCCGTCCTGTCGGAGGAACGGCTGATCTGAGTGACTGTGCTGTTGTGATCTATGCGGATGTTCGCCATATGCTCTCCAGCCTTGGAGAAGCGTTTGGCCTCGATGGTGTTGGTCTCAAAACCCAATAGCTGCATTGTTGCGCCCCAGAGGCGATAACCGGGACCACTAATAGAGATTTGCACCAGGGATCAGAAAATTAGAAGGAGTGCCGCAGGCCGGACTTGAACCAGCGACTTCAAGATCTTCAGTCTTGCACTCTCCCAGCTGAGTTACTGCGGCGTTGCCGGTGAGTAAACGGCACCCGCATTATAAATCTTCCTAGTCGAGCCGACCCAAGAAAATAGAATGCATGAGGTCGGCAAAGCGTTCCGATAAACGATAGGAAGGCGGTCTGAACCGGGCCGTGAGGGCCTTCGTTCACGCTTCTGATAATCACCCCGCCGGCCATGGCCATGCAACTTTATTCATGTGTCATCTTGAATATAATTATCTGTTCCAACATGTCACTATGTGTTTTTGCAATCCAGCTAGAAGGCTTTAAGATGGAGCCCATGTTTTTCAAAGCTCGATTGTGGAGTAAAGGATCATGGTGGTACCAGTGCGCACTAGGGCTCTGACAAGATCTCGCAGGGTAGCTCTTTTAAAGAAGGACCGCCAGGGGGTCGCCTCCACCATCGGTACGATCATGGCCCTGTTGGTCTTCCTGGCTTTCATGTCCCTGATCGTCAACTCCTATGTCCCCGCATGGATGCTGGACAATGAGCGCTCGCACATGAACAAGGTCATGGACCAGTTCGGAGAGCTCAAGGGGAAGGTCGACAGCATGATCGCCCAGGAGAGGACGACGGGAGATACCTCGCTCAACATGTACGCGCCTATAACCGTGGGCTCGGAGGGGGTGCCGGTGTTCGCCACTCCCACAGCTGGACTGATATCGCGGGTCCCACAAGGAGTGGGCACAACCGGATTGAACATTCAGTTCAGTTACGCGACCACCACTGAGGACATCAAGGTGGACGTCTCCGGTGGGGGTAAGATAGAACTGTACGCGCCCAACCGGTACTACGTGCAGCAGTGGATAGCGTATGAAAACGGGGCCATCCTCATCAAGCAGCAGGATGGCCAAACCATGAGGGCCTTCCCTAACCTGGACATATCCAAGAACGCCGGGAGCATCAACGTGGGCTTCACTGAGGTGGACATAATCGGTACCAACCAGTCCTTGACCGGTTCGGAGACCGTGGGATTCAGCCTGGACCTGCTGTACATAGATGCACAGACGTACGCCGCGGCCGGGGACAAGACATGGAAGATGACCATGAACACCACCTACGGTGCGGCATGGTGGAGATACTTCAATGACGCCTTGGCCGGTGCAGGCCTGGTCTCAGGTACGGATTACGTGCTCACGCCCGCGCTCCCTGTGGTCGCCTCCGATGATGTTGTGCAGATAAGCCTGACCTTGAACAACTGTGGGACCATCGCCTACAACCGTGCCTACGTCAGCATGACCATGCTGACGTCCTGAGGTGAGAACATGCATGAGGCCGAACCGATGAACAAGAAGGGGAAGAGGACCAAAATGGTCGATCCTGAGCCCCCCAAGGATAGGGCCGTGGAGAAGGCGCGGGACAGGTACCTGAAGTTCATACGGAGGGTGGCTCCCAACAGGGCCGGCAGGGTCATGCTCTCCAAGGCCGAGGTCAAGCAGAAGATCGAGTGGTCCAAGGGCGTAGGCTCCATCATCACGGAGATACCCAAGATAGAGAACACGCATGTGGAATCGGTCGAGCTGTACCCGGTGCTGGAGCCATACAGCTACGCCCGCATCACCTATGACAATGAGACCAGCGAGTACTTCATGGAGTCGCTGGAGCCCCAGCTCACGGAGGATGATGAGAAGCTCCTCCTCCTTATCAAGGACACCCTGGGACGTGCCCTGGGGTACGAGTGGACCAAGCTCACCAGCCTGGACAAGAAGGAATACTTGGTGGAGAGCGTGGAGTCATATCTCACCAGCAGGGGGATGAAGGTCGATCCTCTGCTGAAGAAGAAGCTCAACTACTACATCTTGCGCGACTTCGTCGGCTACGGAAAGGTGGACATCCTCATGCGCGACGAGAACATCGAGGATATCTCCTGTGACGGAGTGGGCATCCCCCTGTTCATATACCACCGCAAGTACGGAAGCCTCAAGACCGGACTGATCTTCGATGATGAGGATGCGCTCAATAACTATGTGGTCGCTCTTGGCCAGAGATCGGGTAAGCAGATCTCGGTGTCCAACCCCATATTGGACGGCACATCCCCGGAAGGTCACCGTATACAGGCCACGTACGCCCGCGAGGTGACCACAAGAGGCTCCACCTTCACCATACGGCGGTTCAAGGAGAAGCCTTTCACCCCCGTGCACCTGGTGAAGTCCAAGACCGCCAGCGCGGAGATGATCGCGTACTTCTGGCTGGGCGTGGAGAACGGGGAATCGATGATCATCTGCGGCGGCACGGCGTCGGGGAAGACCTCCACGCTGAACTCCCTGGCACTGTTCATTCCTCCCGGCGCCAAGATCGTTACCATGGAGGATACCCGTGAGATCAACCTCCCGCACATGAACTGGATCCCGGGTACGACCCGGTCCGGTGTGGGAGAAAGGGGTCCGGACGGGAAGACCGCAGGAGAGATCGACATGTACGATCTGATGCGGGCCTCGCTGCGTCAGAGGCCCAACTACATCATCGTGGGAGAGGTCCGAGGTAAGGAGACGTACACTATGTTCCAGGCCATGGCCACCGGGCATACCACTTACTCCACCATGCACGCCGACTCCGTCCAATCAATGGTCAACAGGCTGGAGAACCAGCCTATCAACTGTCCCCGTATATTGCTCACGGCCCTCAGGAACGTCATCATACAATCTCAGGTCAGGGTAGGCCAGGACCTCACCAGGCGCATGAAGCAGGTCATCGAGATCGTTGGCTTCGAGCCCGACACCAATGAGCTCATTTCCAACACGGTGTACGAGTGGGACCAGGCCACGGACCGCTTCGTGTTCAAGGGCCACAGCTTCCTCTTCGACAAGATCATGGAGATGAAGAACCTCACCAACGAGGAGATGTCCGCCGAGTTCGACCGGCGGGTGGACCTCATCAAGTACATGGTGTTCAGAGATATCACCGATCACCACAAGATCTGGGAGCTGATCAACCAGTACCTCAAGGACCCGGACAAGACCGTTACCAAGGTCCGCCGGGAGCTGCAGGAAGGGGGGATCGCCGTTGGCGCCTGATATCTCCGATTCATTCACCAAGTTCGATGCCAAGAACAAGAACTACATGAAGACCAAGAGGACCTCGGAGCATACTGAGGTCTGGGGACCCCATATCATCAAGTTGCCTGAAGGGGTCATTCCCGACTACATCGCCCTCACTCCCTATCAGATGCTGTGCTGGAGGACGATGGGGAAGGCGGCGAAGCTACGAGCTAAGCCCAATCCCAAGCTGGAGCAGCAACTTCTGCAGGCCCACATGAGGATGAGGCCCGAGGAGTACGTAGCCTACGTCTGGATGAGCACCTTCATCGTGTTCGCCATCAGCACGGCCATAGCCGCCCTCTTCGGAGGTCTGCTCCTGGCCTTCTTCAACGTCCAACCGGCCCTGGTGCTGGTGTTCACCGTACTGCTCATTGCCATGCCTCCCTTGCTCACGTACATGGTCCTGATGTCGATCCCGGGCTCGAAGGCCAAGACCCGTGCCCGCGACATC
Source organism: Methanomassiliicoccus sp. (assembly GCA_012719175.1). Taxonomy (NCBI): domain Archaea; kingdom Methanobacteriati; phylum Thermoplasmatota; class Thermoplasmata; order Methanomassiliicoccales; family Methanomassiliicoccaceae; genus Methanomassiliicoccus; species Methanomassiliicoccus sp. The sequence continues at coordinate 120,409 of JAAYAX010000011.1, read as the reverse complement.
AACAAGCGCATAGGGGCGGCCATGAGCTTCATCTCCGCAATGGCGTCCGCTGATGTCAACGTGGACGTCATCTTCAAGGAGCTTGCCAAGCAGGACATCTATGGTGAGATAAAGCACGAGGCGGAGTGGATCACTCGTGACACTGAGCTCCTGGGCATCGATATCCTTACAGCCATCAACCGCGCCGCCCAGAGGACGCCGTCGGTAAAGTTCCAGGAGTTCCTGCAGGGCGTGGTCACCAGCTCCACCTCCGGTGGGCAGCTCAAGCCCTACTTCCTGCAGAAGGCGGAGCAGTACGAGAAGGAGGGAAAGCTGGAGATGAAGTCCCAGCTGGAAAGCCTGGGGCTAATGGCGGAGTCGTTCGTCACCGTGGTGGTCGCGTTCCCGCTATTCCTGGTGGTCATCATGGCCATAATGGCCATTGTCCCGGGTGGTGGCGGGGACAGCTCCATGACCATACTTCTGCTGCAACTGGTGATCGGGCTCATGATCCCCATGAGCCAGTTCGGTTTCATATTCTTCATTTGGAACATGACCAAGGAGTCAACGATGTGAGGTGATGGCATGGCCGAGGACATAATGGACCTGGATCAACTGGACATTCAGAAGCTCGACTACAGCCGCACCATCCTCATGGTATCCGCGGTGATAGCGGCGATACTACTGGTCATCGGACTATTGGACGGTATCGGCGGATTGGACACCCCCCTGCTATGGATAGACTATGTGAGCCTGGCGCTCATGGCCATCAGCGGGCCATATGGGTTCTACGTGTCCTCCCGGAGGAAGAAGATACAGGAGATCGAGAAGCGCCTTCCGGAGTTCCTGCGGGATGTGGCCGAGGCCGGCCGCTTCGGCATGACCCTGGCCCAGGCCATCAAGGTGGCCTCCCGGGGCCGCTACGGCAAGCTGACCCCGGAGATACGCCGGATGGCCGCCCAGATCGACTGGGGGGTGCCTGCATCCGAGGCCATGCGCCTGTTCGCGGAGAGGGTGGACACACCCCTGATCAGGAGAATGACCTCCATCATCATCAAGGCCAACGACGCCGGGGGATCGGTCGCGGACGTGCTCACTATGGTCGCCCACGATGCCCGCGAGAACATGCTCAACCAGGCCGAGCGCAAGATCGCCATGTCCACCTACATGATGGTCATCTACATCGCGTTCGCGGTGTTCATCGCCACCATCTTCATCCTGAACTCCACCTTCCTGCCGAAGATGACAGAGGCGGGGGCGGCGGTGGCCGAGGGCGCAGAGAAGGCAGGGATCGATACCAGCTCCATAGCCACCATCCGCGTCAACATCATACCCACGGTGCAGCTGCTGTTCATCATATCCGTGGTCATACACGCGTTCGGCGATGGTATACTGGCAGGTGTGCTCTCGGATGGGCAGATATCCACTGGCCTGAAGCACAGCTTCATCATGCTGCTGATAGGTCTATTAGGAACGAGGTTGATCTGACATGGACGAAGCGATGCGGCAAGAAGAGATCGAGCCTCTGTTCGAGGACGAGAATAAGGTCAAGAAGGAGAAGCTCTCCGTGGCCTCCCGCTATATGTCCTTCCTGGTGAAGGTCCGAAGCAAGCCCATGAGGGTCAGGCTGCCCTCCGGCACCACCACGGAAGCGTCGGCCATAACCGAGATACCCAAGATCTCCGACCCCAACATAGAGGAGGTGGAGGTCACACCCATAGAGGAACCGTACTCCTTCGTCAGGATAAAGTACGATACCGTGGCCGGGGAGTACCTATATGAGGTCATCGAGCCCATGCTAACGGAGGACGAGCACAACGTATTGGACCTCCTGAAGAGCTCCCTCATCATATCCCTCAATCTGGCCGAGACCAACGACCTGGAGCAGAAGAGGGACATCCTCAACAAGGCCACCGAGAGGGTGCTGTCCAAGCTCAACGTGAACCTCAACCCCATCTCCAAGGAGAGGATCCTGTACTTCCTGCGCCGTGACTTCACCGGATACGGGGTCATCAACGTCATGATGTTCGATCCCAGCATCGAGGACGCGTCCTGCGATGGCGTGGGCATCCCCCTGTACATCTACCACCGCAAGTATGGGAGCATAAAGAGCAACATCACCTTCGATGACGAACAGGAACTGGACGCCTACGTGGTGTGGCTGGCCCAGAAGTGCGGCAAGCACATCTCGGTGGCCAACCCCCTGCTGGACGCCACCATCCCCGACGGCTCCAGGCTCAACGCCACACTGGGGAAGCATGTCACCAAGCGTGGATCGTCGTTCACCATCCGGCGTTTCAAGGACAACCCCTTCACCCCCGTCGACCTGCTGAAGTTCAAGACCATGTCCACGGAGATGATGTCATACCTGTGGATCTCCGTCGAGTTCGGCTCATCCATGCTGGTCTGCGGGGGAACGGCGTCGGGGAAGACCACCACCCTCAACGCCATCCTGCTGTTCATCCCTCCTCAGATGAAGATCGTTAGCATCGAGGACACCAGGGAGCTGAACCTTCCCCATGAGAACTGGATCCCTGGCCTGACCAGGGAGGGGTTCGGGGGCAAGAGCGGGGCCTTGAGCGGATCGATCAATATGTTCGACCTCCTCACCGCCGCGCTGAGGCAGAGACCCCAGTACCTGATGGTCGGTGAGGTCCGTGGCAAGGAGGCATACGTCGTCTTCCAGGCCATGGCCACCGGCCACATATCCTACTCCACCTTCCACGCCGAGGACGTGCAAGCCATGGTCCACAGGCTGGAGAACGAACCCATCGATCTGCCCCGTGCCCTTCTCACCGCACTGAACCTGGTGCTGCTGCAGGGACAGGTGAAGGTGGGGACGAAGATGACCCGTCGCGTCAAGGGGTTGACGGAGATAGTGGGCATGGACCCCGAGACCGGGGAGCTCATCACCAACTCGGTGTTCACATGGAACCCCGCGGACGACAGCTTCACCTATTCCGGGCACTCCTACACCTACGAGAAGGTCCGCGCGGTGCGCAACTGGTCCCCCCGAGAGATGGAGAGGGAGGTGCGGCGCCGCATCGAGATCCTGGAGTACATGAAGAAGATCGGGGTCAACAACTACCGACAGGTGGCCAAGATCGTGTCCGCGTACTACAAGGACCCCGAGAAGGTCATGAAAGAGGTCAAGGAAAAGATGGCCGATTGAGCCGTTCCCTGATTTTTTTCTTTTATTATTCTCCGCCTGCACCCCAGTACGCGTCCATCGCCTGCAGTACCCACAGAGCGCACCACAGCACCGCGCCCAGGACGGCGATCCCCGCCAGGTCGTGCAGTCCGCTTATTGTCACTATGAGCGCGGTGGGCGCCACCAGCAGCAGTGCCACCCCCAGGACGAAGAACAGCGCTCCTTTGTAGAATGACAGGTTGAAGAACTGCCCCAGCCCCCATATCGAGAACAATCCGGGAACCAGTCCCAGGATCAGAGCGGCGATGGGGCGGGACCGGGACCGGTACAGCTTGTCCGGGCGGAGCAGACGTCCGCAGCTGGTGCAGAACCGGTCCTCCGGGCCGATCTTGGCCTGGCAGCTTTGGCAGACATATGGATCATCGGCGAGGAAGCCGCAACGGCCGCAGAACCTCTCCCCCCCGTTCATCACCACGCCGCAGTTCTGGCACCGCAGGACCTCGGTCTTGAGGTTGGTGGCGTCCTTGCCCCCTGCGACTTCGGCATCTGTTCTTGATTCCAGAAAAGCGCCGCAGAAGGGACAGAGGTTGTCACCGTCAGGCACACCGCCCCCGCACTGCGGACAGCTCGTGTTCATCCACCCGACATTATTCCGGTGTCGATTAAAGATTGCGATAACGAGTTGGTGCAGATAGGATAAAGATAAAAGAAGGAAAGGTTTAGGAAGAGGTTTCCGCCTAGCCTCAGTTCTCAGGCTTCTTCCCCTCGGGACTCTCCTCCGGCTTCTCCTCGAGGGGAGCCTCCTGGCCTTCGACCGGCTTCATGTCCTCCAGCTTGGGGACGGCCTTCTTCTCCACTGGCCGGCGCACTATGCGCCTCAGGGGCTTGGCCGGAGCCTTCTCCGTCTTGGCCTCCTCGGCCGGTGCCGGCGCCGCGTCCACCTTCAGCTCCTCCGCCTTGGGCTCCTCCGCCTTGGGCTGCTCCAGGTTGGAGCCGCACTTGTGGCAGATGGTGGCGCCGCGGGGGTTGAGGGTTCCGCAGGTGGGGCAGGAGGATCCGCTGAACTTGCGCTTCTCCTCCTCCTTGGACAGCCAGCTCTCGAAGCTGACGAAGGTCGGCTGCTTCTTCCACCACTCCGTGAACTTGGTGTCGGAGTACTTCTTGCCCATGGCCACCTTGGCCTCGGCCCGGAAGGTCTCGGCGTAGGCATCGTACTGCTCCCTCATCTTGGCGAGGTAGGCGTTCTCCTCCTCCGCGATGGCCTCGTTGATGAACTTGGCGCCACACTCTGGACAAGTGGAGGAGTTGGACGGTATCCATGCTGCGCACTCGCTGCACTTCGCGGTACCGACCTCGAACTCCACGCCGCACTTGGGGCAGCGCTTCGAGGCCTCAGGTATCAGAGCGCCGCATTCGCCGCACTCCACCATCTTCCCCAGGCCGTACTTGTACAGCCATACGGAGAAGAATAAGATGGCCGCGGCGATGACCGCGAGGATCACCAGGTACAGGTACCAGGGGACGCCGCCCTCCGTCACGCCCTTTATGCTGACGTTCTTGAAGGTGCTGGTGGTCTTGTCGCCGATGGTCACCGAGGTGTGCACCTGGTAGTCGCCGCTGGCACCGTCAGGCACGTACAGGGATATGGTGTAGGTACCCTTGGCGCCGGTCTTGGCGGTGAAGGGCTCGCCAACCATCTGTCCGTTCTTGACCAGGTAGGCGGTGACGGTCACGCCGGAAATGGCCTCGCTGGTGTTCTCATTGGTGACCTTGCCGGTCACCAGGATGCTCTCACCAGGCTTGTAGTCTGAACCCTCCAGGGGGTTCAGGTCGATCTTGGCGTTGGGGGCATCGATGACGAAGGCCTTGGTTATGTTGTTGTTGATGTGGTCGCTCTCCTCGATCAGCCCGTCCTCGTTGATGGTGATGAGGATAGTGTAGTTGCCCATGGCCCGGTTGATCAGCCATGTGGTGTTGACCACTACCTCCTTGCCGATGCCGATGTCCTTGGTCACGGTGGCGAACCGCACTGGGTTGCCATCCTCGTCCACAGCATAGAAGAGGACCTTCACGGCACTGGCGGAGGTGCTGCCGATGTTCATGGCAGTGACGGTGATGTTAACCGTCTCACCCTGGCTGGCATGGGTGACCTCGATGTTCGCCCGGGTGATCTCCATATCGTTATCGAAGGTCAGGTCCGCCCGCTGGTCATTGACCGCGAGGGTCATGACGGCCTCGTTGTTGGTGTAGGAGACCTCGCCTATGCGGCCGGGGAGGTCAGGGTTCACGAGCACGGTGATCTGTACGTCCTGGCTGCCCTCCCCATCGGGGATGCTTGCGATCCAGTGGCCCGTCATCGTCACCGTCTGTCCGGCAGCTATGGTGGATATCACCTCAGTGTCCACGAGGGTGCCCGTGGAGCTGCTGCCCAGATAGTAGTGGACCAGCACGTTGGTGGCGGCGATGTCCCCGATGTTCTTGATCGAGGCTTCGATGCTCACATCATCGTTGACGCTCACCGGGCTGGCAGGGTCGAACACGACGTAGCTGACCCTGAGGTCGGCGAAGTTCAGGACCTTCTGCTCGAAGGAATAGGTGTTATTGGCCTCCGAGATCTCGGTTATCGTTCCCAACCTGTCTATGACGACCTCCAGTATGTAGGTCCCGGCCATGCTGGGGTTCCAGGATATGGAGGCCTCGGCATAGTCGTTGACGTCTATGTAGCTGAGGGTGGTGTCGGACAGTAGGGTTCTAACTCCTCCAGAGGGATCGGTCGCGTAGAAGCTGACCCTCACGTCCTCGGCGGAGACGTCCCCGTTGTTATGGACCTTGGCCTTGATGGTCGCGCTCTGGTCCCTGATCGGAGAGGAGGGAGTGAGCACGACATCGCCAGAGGCCACGTACAGATCGGGTATCCCATGGACGGACACCAGGGTGTAGTTGCCGTTGTTGGTGTTGTCGAACTCCGCTATGCGGTTGAAGGGATCGATGGCCACGCTGATGTTCCGCTGCCCTAGGATGGAAGCGGTCCATATGGTGGAAACGGACACGGTCTCACCGGGAGCGATGTAGCCGATCGTGGTGTGGTAGAACGTGACACCGGTCTCGTAGAAGTACACGTCCACGTCACGGGCGGCCACCACTCCGATGTTGGAGACCTCGGTACTGACGGTCACCTGTTGGTAGTGGTATGGTGTGGTCGTGGTCAGATCGAGGGGCGGGTCCAGGTCGGGGAGGGCATCGGCGATGCTGATGGTCACCGGCGCCATCGATGTCCTGGTCACCGGCTCAGAGTAGCCGACGACGCCCACGTTCATGGTGTACATTCCATAGAACGTCTGGCCTCCATAGGTGTAGCTGGCGTTGGCGAAATAACTGCCGAGGAAGCCCTCGAAGGTGGACATGCCCGCGGTCCGTATATCGGTCAGCACGCGGAAGTTGATCGAGCCGTCGGCACCGGTCTGGTCGTCCCCGTATGCTCCATTGACAGGGTGGTATATGGAGACGTCAGCTCCGGGGAGCCTCTCCCCCGTACCGTCCAGCACCACGACCTTTACCCAGCGGTAGTGGTAGATGGTGGCGGAGTCCTTGGGGTTGAGGGACGGGATCGAGATGTTTGTCACATATGCGGTCGCGTGGCCTCCAAAGGAGGACCAGGACTGACCGAAGTTGGTATCGATGGCCACCACCTCGGCGTAGGAGGTCTCCGGAGTGACCAGGTCCCCCGCTACCGTGGACGAGGTCATGTAGACCTGGGCGTTGCCATCGGCCCGGATGTGCACCGCCGACGATATGGTGGAACCTTCCACCGTCAGGTTGGCGTTGTCCATCAGATAGAGGTCGATGTGCAGATTGGAGTTCAGGGACGTGCCTGACATCAGCCTGAGGGTCGCGTCGTCCTTGACGATGATCTTCAGCTGATAGGAGCTCGACTGCACCTCGGTGAACGCGGTGTTGGTTATGGTCAGCACACCGTCGTTGACGACCAGCACATTGTACGCCCAGTTGAAGGCGTTGGGGCCGGTTATGGTAAGGGTGGGGTACTGGGCCTCGCCGACCACCAGGTCAGAGCCGGTGCTAGCTATGTTGACGGTGAGGGACTTGTACGCCATGTTGTTGTCGTAATCGTACTCCTCGACGTTGTGGTTCGAGTTCACATACACATAGATGGGGTAGGTACCGATCTGGGATGGCATCCATGTGTAGGTGGTCTGGGCGAAGCTGCCCATGGACACCGTTAGGACCGTGGAACCGATATACAGGCCGCCCGACTGGGCATTGCCAGCATAGAGGTCAACGGTGACGTTGTTAGCGGAGGCCCGACCGGTGTTGTTCAGGTAGATGGTGGCAGTAACTGTCTCGATGGACGAGGCGGGCTGGGGGCTGAAGCTTATGTCGGCCGCGGTCACGCTGAGCTCGGCCAGGTTCTTCAGGACCGTTAGCTGCTTGGACATCACGTTGTTGGTCTTGCTCTCCTCGGATATCTTCCTCTCAGGGTCGATGAACACGCTTATCGTGTGTGTACCTGCGGGCAGGTTGCTCCAGGTGACCGTCGACAGCGTGTAATCGTTCTCAGAGCCGATAGCTATGGTGTCGATCGTCTGATTGTTCCAGAAGGCCGCGTTGGTACCTCCGACATATCCGACAATGGTCACTTGCACCTTGGTGGCAGTGGTCTTGCCGCGGTTGTGAACGGTGGCCGATATCTGTACGCTGTCGCCCTCGTAGGCGGTCAGAGGCGTGACCGTTATTGGCAGCACCACCAGGTCCGGAAGCTCCAGGGCCAGGCTGGGCAGGGTCACGTTGATCTGCTTCCAGGTGTTTTCCGGGGTCATGTCCGGATATGGCTGGAAGGAAACTCCGGTGCTGTTCATGAACAGGGCGCCGGTGGTGTTCTCGTACGAAACGGTCATCTCGTAGGCGAACGCAGCGTACGGGTTGGGGTTCTTAGGGTCCAGCACCTCCGAGAGGAGGGGGATCTGAGCCTTGCCCTCGTTGTCGGTGACGTTGTAGGTGTTGGAGTTCTTGTTCAGGTACAGCAGGACCTCGCTGGATGGATAGTTCTGGACACCCGCGGGGGTGTTGTAGTATGCGTTAACTCCAGAGCTCTCTATCACAGAGCTTACGATCGCCCCGTTGACAGGCAGGGTCTGGACGTCGGATACAGTGACGTTAGCCCAGCGGTAGATGTTGACCGTGGGGCTTAGTGTAATGTTTATCCAAACACAGTTGACAGCGAAGTATTGTCCTGAAGCCCCATTATTAACAGTTTGAACGACTACTGTATCAATATCTGCTATTGAGTTTACACCTTGAGAGTATAGGTCAAACTCAGGTGCAATTTCATGGGTTGTCTGTGACACTCTGATGTTGGTGTTTGTTAGAGCTCCACCATTTACACTATATTTGACATAGTTTGAGCCAGTGTATGTGTTAGCTGAATAGTCGAATACTAAAGAAGCCCCACTAATCGGACCAGAGAGGCCGCTAGTGTTGAAATTTTGTAAGCTGAGTGTTGTACCATATGGAACATTATAGTAGCTTGCGTCTTTTGCAGTCGCAGCGGAAATTGACGATCCAGTGGTATCGACTACAGCTGTCTTGTTCGATACTATTGAGGTGATGGTCTTCTCAACGGTCACGAACGCAGGCTGCCTGTTGGCGACCATTGTTGGCTCCTTCTCAGAATCGGGATCCATGCTGACACCATACAGGTAGGCCATGGAGTTGTCACGCAGGACCATGGTGTTGTGGTTCTCCTTGTCGGAGAAGTCCACGCCTATCATGGAGTTCACGGCCGTGAACTGCGTGTTACCAGCCAGAGTTATGCTGGTGTAGGTGGGCAGGGTGATCTCGAAGGTTATCCAGACCTTGTTGATGTACAGTGTCTGTCCGCCATTGTTGTAGAACCCGATGTTCAGACCGGAGAGGTCCAGGGAGGACATGAACGGCAGGGACGCGCTGGCGATCACCTGATCGGCTGTGCCCGTTACGGGATTGACAGGGGTGTTGCTGAAGGTCATGGCGGTGGACCCTACGGCCCCGTTCTCGTACTGGTACAGCACCTTGGAGGCGCTGGAGAAGGTGTTACCGGTATAGTACTGGACATGCAGGGTGGCCAGCACGTTGTCCGCAGCGTTGAACACCAGTCCGCCGCTGTCGAAGCCATCCAGCCACATGGTCTTGGTGTTGGCGACCGCATAGTTCTCCATGTCGGAACGCAGCAGGGAGTCCAGGTCAGAACCGGTGGTATCATTGCTGGCCTTGGCCGAGGGCATCCTGGAAAGGAAGTAGTCCGCGGCTTCCCTGGCGCCGCTGGAACCATTATCGTTGTCAGCGACGAAGGAGTAGGAGTGGTCGTACATTCCCGTGTATATCTGGTTTAGGAAGGGAGTATCGGGATCAGGGGTCTGGTAGATGTTGGGTAGGGAAGAGTCGTATATGTTCACGGTCGAGGACATGAAGAGCAGGACCGGAGCATAACTAAAGGACGATTCAGGGAAGTAGGTCTCATTGCAGTAGGAGCCCACCTGGTCGTTGCCGGTGATGCTGGAGCGCCACATGGTGAGGGTGGAGTCGTCCACGATCATGTGCCCGGGGAAGCTGAGAACGCTGTCATATGCCTCCAGGGTCCCGCCGTTGCGCACCATCACGGCCAAGCTGGGGAAGGCGTTCAGCTGATTGAGGTTGGTGGAAAGGGTCGAGTTGTTGAGGACCAGCTTCCCTCCGTCCTCGATTATCAATGTGTAGACGCGATCGTCGGCGGTCCCGGCGGTCTTGTCGCCCCCGATGTTCTCGGCGAACACCAGACCTCCGCTGGTGACGGTGACCACGCCACCGTCCCTAATGGTCAGGTTGCCGTTCATCGTGTACGTCGAGGTGATGTTCCAACTTTTAATGGAGTAATCGGAACCGATGATACGGTCCCCATTGGAATAGTCAGAAGGCAAAGAGGCCTGGGCCTCGTTTGAGCTCACCATCAATATCACCACTCCAGCGAATGATGACATCAGGAGACCTATCGCGATCAGGATGCTCGCAGCTCGATTGGCGACAATACGACCTTTCATAAACCCACCGATCCCTATGTTTTTTACTTCGGGAATTCGTCGCTATCAGAAGTGTCAGTTTATTTATATCTGAGCATACAATTAACAAAAAATTAAACGAACGGGAAAATAAAAAAACATGCCTGGGTAGAGACTGGCTCCCTACTTTCGGCGAATTATTTTACGAATGGAAACCGGTTTTTTCGAGGGATCGTCGGCTGCCTCGTCCTTCTTTTCAGATGGCTTTTTCTTCGTCGGAGGAGCCTTGATGACGTGCTCGCAGTGGGGGCAGGAGGCATCGTCCTCGGATATGATCTTGGAGCAGCTAGGGCAGGTAGGGCCGCTAGGCTTCTCCTCGGCCTTGAAGACCGGGGTGGGCTCTTCCTCCTCAGGCTCGGCCTTGAAGACCGGCGTAGGCGCCTCCTCTTCTTCTTCGGCCTTGAAGACCGGGGTGGGCTCTTCCTCCTCCTTCTCCTCGGGGATCTCAAGCTCCGGCTCGGGCTCCGGCTCGGGCTCCTTCTCCACGACAGTGTCTGCCTCGATGATCGGCTCGGGCTCCGGCTCGGGCTCCTTCTCCACGACAGGCTCTGCCTCGATGATCGGCTCGGGCTCGGAATCGAACGTCGATGCAGGGGCGGGTGAGGCGTTCCGGACTAAACCTTGCTCGCGCTGGTTGAGCGACTTTTCCCACTTGACGAAACGCTTCTGTTCCTCCAGGACCACCTTGCGGCCCTCGGCCAGCAGGGCCTCCTGATCAGCCAGTACCTTGGCCTTGGCCAACAGATTCTCCCTCGCGGCGGACAGCTCGTCCAGCAGCTGGTGGGACCTCTCCTGGTCCTTGAGGATGCCTTCCTCCATCTGCCGGATGTGTTCGCTCATGGCCTGGATGTTGCTCTCGTAGCTGGCGCTCCGCTCGGACAGGGCGGCGATGCCCTCCTCCCTGCGGGTCAGCTCCTGCTGCCTCCTCTCCATCTCGTTGCGGAAGGTGTTGACCTGCTCCTCGCGCTGGAGCAGCTCCTTCTCGAACTTCACCACCTTGGCCTCCCGCTCTTGGACCGCACTCTCTCGCGGCGTCAGGTCGGCCAACCGAGACTGGATGTCCTTCTCGTGGGCGTCCAGCCTGGCGGCGCGGGCATCAAGCTCCTTACGGGTCTTGTCAAGCTCGGCCTCGAAGGACTCGATCTTGTCGCGCCTCTTCTTGAGCTCGGACTCCTGGGTCTTAACCTTGTCCTTGAACTGCTCGATGACCTCCCATATGGGGGTCTCATCAGTAGTCATGTGTATCCCTCCATTGATCCTTGCCAACAAGGCGGTCCGCGCGATCGCGACATTATCCCAGGGACGGCCCCAGGACGTTCAACCCGCTCTCCCCGACCTCCACTGTATGCTTTTCCATACTGTGCTTGCAGGCCCTCATCTTCTCTACCCTAATGAACCGGACCAACTTCCCCTTGTTTCGGTCGAGGCCCAGCTCGATGATGCCGTCCACCAGGAATCCTTCGTTCCCCATTAGATCGGACGGGCCCCCGCGCACACGCTCCATAACGATGAAGCATATCAGGTTCTGATCGCGCAGGGTCTTGAAGAAATAGAACATCTTCTTACGCATGTTCTCCTGGTGCTCCATCAGGGAATAGAGGGCTCCCAGGGAGTCCAGGGTGAAGACGGAGAACTTTTCCCCATGCTTCTTCTTGTAATATTCTATGGTCTGCTCAATGAATTGGATGTAGTCGGTCGGGCTGTCCTCCTCGATGACGTCGTCCAGCTCCCGGAGGTCGGTGATGTCCGATATCTCCATGTTAGGGCTGGGATCGATGCCCAGGCTCTGCATGTTATTGCGGTGGCTGGCCGTCGTCTCCTCGAGCGTCACGTAGAGGCCGACTTCGCCAGACTTCTCGAGATAGTTCGACATGACCGAGTAGCAGAAGCTGGTCTTCATCGAGCCCGGAGGGCCGGTGACCAGTATCACCTTTGGTGCTTCGATGTCCGACCGGAATATCCGGTCGAGCCCCGGTATGGAGTCGGTTAGCGTAGTCTTACCCCGGACATTCAAAACTACAACCAATTAAAAAGGTTGCGACGATAAAATTAAAAAAGTGGACCCACCGCCTTATCGGCGGTATCTGGCTCATGTTTCGCCGTCGTCCTCTCTGTCCTCTTCCATCGGGAGCATGGACGCGTCCTCCTTGGACTCGGTGTGCGCCACCTTCATCTCCTCCTCCGCTCGCACCAGGCGGGCCACCGCGGTGATCTTGTCCCCATTGGTGAGGCCCATTATGGTCACCCCTTGGGTGGAGCGGCCCATGGTGCGGATCTCCTCCGCCCGGGTTCGGATCACATTTCCCTGCACGGTGGTGAGGATGATCTGATCGTCATCGGCGATGGTGCTCACCGAGACCACCTTGCCATTGCGGTCGGTGGTCTTGATGGTGATCACGCCCTTCCCTCCGCGGTGGATCTTGCGGTAATCGGAGACGAGGGAGATCTTGCCGTAGCCGTTCTCGGTGATGCTGAGGAGCTTGTCCTCCGGCCTCACCACGGCCATGCTCACGATCTCGTCACCCGGCTCGGGGCGCATGCCGATGACCCCGATGGCCGGCCTCCCCACGGTGCGGACCTCCGAGGCGTCGAAGCGCGCTGCCTGCCCGTTCTGGGTGGCCAGGACTATCTCGTCGTCCCCTTGGACCAATTTGGTGTCCACGAGCGAGTCCCCGTCCTCCAGGCTTATGGCGATGATCCCGTTGGAGCGGATGTTGCGGTACTCCCTGAGGGCGGTCCTCTTGACGATGCCGTTCCTGGTGGCGAACATCAGGTCCACTCCGTCCCCCAGTCCATCCAGGGGGAGGTTGTTCTCCACCTTCTCGCCCTCCTCCAGCTTGGGCAGGAGGTTCACGATGGGCTTGCCCTTGGAGTGCCGCCCGGCCACCGGTATGCGGTAGGCCTTGAGCTGGTACACCCGGCCCCGGTCGGTGAAGAACAGGATGGTGTTGTGCGTCATGGTGACGAACAGGTCCACCACGCGGTCGTCCTCCTTGGTCTCCATTCCCAGAAGGCCTTGACCGCCGCGGTGCTGCTGCTTGTAGGTGTCCAGCGGCAGGCGCTTGATGTAGTTGTCGCTGGAGATCATGACCACCATCTCCTCGTTGGGGATGAGGTCCTCGATGTCCAGCTCGCCGGTGTCGATGACTATCTCCGTCTTCCGTTCGTCGCCGTAGGCCTCGCGGACCTCGGCCAGCTCGGCCTTGATGATGCCCATGACCTTGGACTCGTCGGCCAGGATGGCCTCGAGGTCGCGGATGCTCTGCTCTATCTCCGCGAACTCCTTCCTCAGGTCCTCGATCTCCAGGCCGGTGAGGGCCCGGAGCCTCATGTCCAAGATGGCCTTGGCCTGCACCTCGTCCAGCTCGAACCTCTTCATGAGGCCGTCCCGCGCGTCGTCGGTGGTCCGAGCCTCCCGGATGATGCGCACCGCCTCGTCCAGCGAGTCCACCGCCTTGATCAGTCCCTGCAGGATATGGTCCCGCGCCTGCGCCTGCCGCAGGTCGTACTGGGTGCGCCGGATGACGACCATCCTGCGGTAATCTACGAACGCCTGGAGCATGTCCCGGAGCGTGAGGACCTTGGGCTCGTTGTTGACCAGGGCCAGGTTGATGACCCCGAAGGTAACCTGCATCTGGGTATGGGTGAACAGCTGATTGAGAACTATCTCCTCCATGGCGTCGCGCCGCAGCTCGATGACCACGCGCATGCCGTCGCGGTCGCTCTCATCCCGCAGGTCGGTGATGCCCTCGATCCTCTTGTCCTTGACCAGCTCGGCGATGTTCTCGATCATGGCCGATTTGTTGACCTGGTAGGGGATCTCGGTGACGATGATGCGCTTCTTACCTTCATGCTCTTCAATGTTGGTCCGCGCCCGCACCCTCAACCGGCCCTTTCCGGTGGAGTAGGCCTCGATGATGCCGTTGGTACCGTAGATTATGCCCCCGGTGGGGAAGTCCGGCCCCCGGACGAAGGCCATGAGGTCGAGGTTGTCCGCCGACGGCTCATCGATCAGGTGGATGAGGGCGTCGCATATCTCCCGGAGGTTATGGGGCGGGATGTTGGTCGCCATGCCCACGGCGATGCCCGAGGAGCCGTTGATCAGGAGGTTGGGCACCTTCGATGGGAGCACCACCGGTTCCTTCAGCGAGGCATCGAAGTTGTCGGTGAAGTCCACGGTCTCTTTGTCGATGTCCATAAGCAGGTCTTCGGCCACCTTCTCCAGTCGGCACTCGGTATAACGCATGGCCGCCGCCTCGTCGCCGTCCACGCTCCCGAAGTTGCCGTGACCGTTGATGAGCGTGTACCGTAGCGAGAAGTCCTGGGCCATGCGCACCAGGGCGTCGTAGACTGCGGAGTCACCGTGTGGATGGTATTTTCCCAAAATCTCGCCGACTACTCTGGCACTCTTCTTATGAGGTTTATTTGAGGCCATGCCCAGATCGTACATGCCATACAATATCCTGCGGTGAACCGGCTTGAGCCCGTCCCGGACGTCCGGGAGCGCGCGGCCGACGATGACGCTCATCGCGTAGTCGATATACGATTTCTTCATCTCCTGCTCGATGGGGCGGATGATCTCCCGGGCCGGGGTCTTTGGAGCCTCTTGTGATTCGTTGGTATCTGTCATGTGATCACCTCTAAATGTCCAGGTTCTCCACTTCCTTCGCGTGCGAGGTGATGAAGTCCTTTCTCGGAGCAACCTGGTCGCCCATGAGGATGGTGAACAGCTCGTCCGCGCGGACTGCATCCTCGATGGTCACCTTCTTGAAAGACCGGACCGCGGGGTCCATGGTCGTCTCCCAGAGCTGAGTGGGGTTCATTTCACCCAGGCCCTTGTATCTCTGGATGTTGGCCCCCTTTCCCAGTTTCTCCATGGCCGCGGCCAGCTCCCGATCGTTGTAAGCGTAGATCTCCTTGCTGTTGCCCTTCGAGACCTTGTACAGAGGGGGCATGGCCAGGTAGACGTAGCCGCTGTCGATGAGGGGGCGCATGTACCTGAAGAACAGGGTCAGCAACAGCGTGGAGATGTGGGCGCCGTCGACATCGGCATCGGTCATGATGACGATCTTGTGATACCTCACCTTGGAGACGTCGAAATCCGCGCCCACCCCCGCTCCGATGGCGGTGATGAGGTTCCTGATCTCCGCGTTCTTGAGGATCTTGTCCATCCGGGACTTCTCCACGTTCAGGATCTTGCCTCTCAGCGGCAGGATGGCCTGGAACTCGCGGTTGCGGCCCTGCTTGGCGCTGTTGTGAACGAAGACCCCTGAAGCGAGGGCGAAGTTATGGCTGTTAGGCACCTCGATGTCATAGACGTCAACTTTCTTACCAGAGGTCTGTACAGAGACCACTTTATGGTTGAAATTGGCGAGCGCATCATACAGCATTTTCATATTTCCATTAAAGTAACGATGACAAAATTTATCGTACCTGAGTAGAGACCTATCACGCAATTTCAATCTATATTCGCTATATGCTTTAACATCCAACCCACCATTGGTATCCAAGAATAGATTAAGGGCACTCATCGTCTTTCGGTAATATGTGTCCTCGAGAGCCCTTCTCCTTCTCTCTCTGAACTCAGGTGTCCATTGAGCCTTGGTGGTCTCCCTCCTCCACCTTAACAATGCAGGATCTTTCCATTGGTCCTTTGCGATTGAGGATAGTACACTCCTAATTTCTGGGTGCTCTACAAAGTATGCTTTCTTCTTTTCCGATTGCTCTCGTCTATGCTCTTCCTTCCCCCAGTACTCTTGCTGAGCCTTCATGAGCTGCTGAGCGTTTTGTAGCTGATACTCCAGATTTGACTCGTAATAACTACGCCATTTAGTTCCCATATATGTTTTATATTTGCTATCAGACCACTGTGCCTTTGCATTCCTAGATAATATCTGGCTTGTCTCAGGCATCCTCATCCTGTCACTCATGGCGGAGCGGAATTCTTCAGTCTTTTTATTGGCTCTGCACTTTTCCTTTGTCTCCGAGGTATGCAGGGTTTTCCCTACATGGGCACGATGTAAGGAGAGGTGTTCTTCCTTGGTCATCCGAATCAAGTTGGTGGGGTTGTTATTGCGCTTGTTGAAGTCCACATGGTGGCAATGCTCGCCCTCAGTATCGGTATAGCTCCCCTGCCATAAATTGTACCAGTCTGCTATCATATGTGTGAACAGCCAGGATTCCGAGTAGGCATCAAAAACCATCTCATAACCGTCGATAGTTATGCCCTTCTCGGCCTTGTCCGAGACCTTCCTATACAAAGGCATGAGAGAGTCGCCGGTACGAAGGTCGTTCGCTTGGCGATACTTACCGTCACGAAGCATGAAGCGATGGTCGGGCGTGCATTCGACGCTCTCGCCGTTATCGAGCGTAATCTTCACCACATCGACGTTCCTCTTTGTGACCCGAGCGTGGATCGCTCTTTCGATCCCGATCTTTCCATCATGACGAATGGTGTAGCAGAAATGTTCCTTGCCCTCAGCCTGCTCGGCGACCATTTCCACAAAGCTGAGGTCCCTGCCATCGGCCAGTGCCACCTTCGTATCGCCGGAGAAGCAGCCACCCGCACTGTTACCCTCTACGATATAGAGCTCCGACTTGGCGGGGTCCTTCTCCTGGCAGTCGGCCAGCTTGCCCGGGAGACCGCTTCCCTCGAGGAACCCCTTGCGGCGGGTGAGCTCCCTGGCCTTCCGCGCCGCCTCCCTGGCCTGGAACGCCAGTATGGACCTCTTTATGCACGCCTCGGCCACCTTGGGGCTCTCGTCCAGGAACTGGTTGAACTTCTCGTAGACGCAGGAATCGACGATGCCCTTGACCTCGCTGTTGCCCAGCTTGGTCTTGGTCTGGCCCTCGAACTGCGGCTCCGGTATCTTCACGCTAAGTATGGCCGTCAGACCCTCGCGGACGTCCTCCCCGCTGAGGTTCTCCTCGTTCTCCTTGAGGAGCTTGTTCCTCTTGGCGTACTCGTTGATGCTGCGCGTGAGCGCGGAGCGGAAGCCCATGAGGTGGGTCCCGCCCTCCATGGTGTTGATGTTGTTGACGTAGGAGAACACGCTCTCGGAGTACGCGTCGGTGTACTGCATGGCCACCTCCACCATGACGTCCTCGCGCTCGCAGGTGAGGAAGATCGGACGCTCGTGCATGGCCACCTTGTTCTTGTTCAGATGCTGGACGAACTCCACGATGCCGCCCTCGGCGTGGAAAAAGTCCTCCCTCTCCCTGCCCGGACGGAGGTCGCGGAAGGTGATCCTGACCCCGCCGTTCAGGTAGGCGAGGTCCTGGAGGTGGTGGGCCACGGTGTCCGCGTCGAAGTCGAGGCTCTCGAAGATCTCGGGGTCCGGACGGAAGTGCTGCTGCGTCCCCGTATCTGTAGTCTCCCCGATGACCTTCAGGGGAGAGACCAATATTCCACGCTCGCACCTCATCTGGTGCACGTGTCCCTCCCTCCTCACGGTGGTCTCGAGGTACTCCGAGAGAGCGTTCACCACCGACAGGCCGACGCCGTGCAGGCCGCCCGACACCTTGTAGCTCTTGCGGTCGAACTTGCCCCCGGCGTGCAGGGTGGTCACCACCAATTCCACGGCCGGGCGGCCGTACTTCTCGTGGATGCCGGTAGGTATGCCCCTACCATCATCGGACACCGTGACGCTACCGTCAGCGTTGATGGTGATGTCGATCTTCGTACAGAAGCCGGCCATCACCTCGTCGATGCTGTTATCGACGACCTCGTAAATGAGATGATGAAGCCCCCGGGCATCGGTGGAGCCGATGTACATGCCGGGCCTCTTCCTGACCGCTTGCAGACCTTCCAACACCTGGATCTTGTCTGCCCCATAATTGCTATCTTCCATTGAAATCAAACCTCGAGATCCATTCCCTTCTTCCCCTAGAGAGCGGGCTAACTCAGTCGTTTTTTATAATGTAGAAGCTGTGCATCCCTTCTCCTACTTCGACCATCAATGTAATAGTCTCTATGTATTAATACCCTTCGAACTACATCTGGCTATATAAGTAAAACCACTGTCGGCGACATGAGGGGAAAGTGGTGCTCGGAGGCGCTTTTTTTATAATCTCCGGTACCCCCGGGGGCGGAAATGTCTTTTAGTTTGATGGACTTAGGATTTGACGATAGCTGATGGTCGTTTCGGTCGAACCCTACGTGGAGCAGATCAAGGAGGTGGCCCGCAAGGAGGGGCTTGAGGAGAGCGTACTCGCCCGGCGGGTCCGGGAGGGGAGGGTGGTCATCCCGTTCAACCCCGTGCACGGTCCCCGAGCCTGTGGTATAGGGGAGGGTCTGAGCGTCAAGGTGAACGTCAACGTGGGCACGTCCCGAGACCGCGTGGAAGTGGAGGAGGAACTGGAGAAGGTCCGCCTGTCCATGGAGTACGGCGCCGATGCCATCATGGACCTGAGCACCGGCGGGGACATCGACGCCATCCGCCGGAAGATCATCGCCTCCTGCCCTCTTCCCGTGGGCACCGTGCCCATCTACCAGACGGGGCTGAGGATGGCCCGCCAGGGGGCGCTGGTGGACATGGACGAGGACGACATCTTCAACGGCATCGTGCAGCACGCCAAGGACGGTGTGGACTTCATGACGGTGCACTGCGGGATCACCAAGGAGGCCGTGGAGCGATTGAAGCGCACCCCCCGGGTCACCGATGTGGTCTCCCGGGGCGGGTCCTTCCTGGTGGCGTGGATCCTGCACAACGGGGAGGAGAACCCCCTCTACCGGAGCTTCGATTACCTCCTGGACCTGGCCAAGGAGCACCAGTTCGCCCTGTCCCTGGGGGACGGTTTCCGGCCCGGGTGTATACATGATGCCACCGACGCGGCGCAGGTGCAGGAGCTACTGAACCTGGGGGAGCTGGTGAGGCGCAGCCGCCAGGCCGGGGTGCAGACCATGGTGGAGGGCCCGGGTCATGTGCCCATCGACCAGATCGCCGCCAACGTCCGCCTGGAGAAGAGCGTGTGCGACGGCGCCCCCTTCTACGTGCTCGGTCCCCTGGTCACCGACATCGCCCCAGGGTACGACCACATCACCGGGGCCATCGGGGGGGCCATCGCCGCCTACCACGGCGCGGACTTCCTGTGCTATGTCACCCCCGCCGAGCACCTCTCCCTCCCCACGCCCCAGGACGTCAAGGAGGGGCTGATCGCCAGCAAGATCGCCGCCCACGCCGCGGACGTGGCCCGGGGCCGGGGGCGGGACCGGGACCTTCGGATGTCCACCGCCCGCAAGGCGCTGGACTGGCCGGGCATGTACCGCGAGGCCATCGATGAGAAGAAGGCCAGGGAGTACCGCGCCCGGGGGACCACCGAGGAGAGCGAGGGGTGCTCGATGTGCGGTGATGTGTGCGCCATCAAGATAGTCAAGGAGTACCTGAAAAGGGAGTGAGATGGAGCCACTGAGGGGTTTCGAACCCCCGACCTACAGTTTACGAAACTGTCGCTCTTTCGCGGTCCCAGAGGACCTCTGGAACTGCCGCTGAGCTACAGTGGCGGACGAAATCCATCAAGCCATCCCTCAATTTATAGGTTTCCACCGTGGTCGATTATGCTGGTCCACTAACGAGGACATAAACACTTTAAATCGACTCCACGTTATTCTCTTGGTAGCCGTGCTTCTGGAACTGGGTGTACCGCAGGGACAGGTCGTCTCCCGTTGGAAGGGAGGTGAAGGTATCTTAAGAGAAGCACTGGGCCGTGTGAAGGCCGCCTCGTTCACAGGGTACCTTAAGATCAGCCTGTCCAAGGAGGGCGACCGCTCGGAGGCTTTGCTCTCCTTCGCCAGCGGGGCGCCCACCTTCTGCCTCAACGTCTTCCAGCCCTATGGCATGGAGGAGATATGGTTCCTGGGGGACAGGGCCACGGAGTACATGTTCGCGGACGCGGCCCAGCCCGAGGCGGTCATCACCCTGCACGGCGACGTCAACCTGCGGGACTTCGAGCAGTTGTTCCCCAAGGCCCGGATCAAGAAGCTGGAGGCCCCCCGGAGGCCCATGCCGCCGGCCGAGATCCGACAGGAGAAGCTGCGCGGGGAGCAGGGCGGAGGGCAGCGGGGGGCGGACCTCCTGGGCTCGTCGGCAACTGAGGATGCCGACCGCAAGAAGGTGGACCAGCAGGCCAAGGGCGTGTACGACCTGATCCTACAGTACCACAAGATGCGCTCCAACGTGACCAGCGGAGGAACGTGCGAGAGATGCGGTGGACCGGTGGACCTCCTGGGTTACTGCCCCAAGTGCGCGCCGGGCGAGGGCGAGCCGCCTGAGGTGCTGATACCGAGGATGGACCCGCGGTTCACCTTCGACTCGTTCGTGGTGGGGAGCGGGTCCCGCTTCGCGGAGGCGGCGGCGCGCGCGGTCGCCGCCGATCCAGGCTATCTGTACAATCCCCTCTTCATCCACGGCAGGACGGGGCTGGGCAAGACCCATCTCCTCCAGTCCATCGGGCACCTGCTGAAGGGCATCGACGCCAGCTTGAGCGTGACCTACCTGCCTCTGGAGTCCCTGGACGAGGAGTATCTGCAGTCCATCGGCAACCGCTATGAGGGCCCCAGGCAGGAGCTGGAGCAGACCGGCCTGCTGCTGATAGACGACCTCCAGTACCTCTCGGGAAAGGACCGGGTGCAGGAGGAGCTGCTGAAGGTCATCAACAAGCTGGTGCCCACAGGGATACAGATCGTCATCACCGCCGACCGCGCCCCGCGGGAGATCCCCGCGCTGTTGGAGAGGCTGACCTCTAGGGTGGAGTCGGGCCTGGTGGTGGACATCGGGCCCCTGGACCATCCCAGCAGGCTGGCCATCCTCCAGAGGCTGGCCAGCGATGCTGAGCTGGAGATCCCCGACGATGTCATGGCCTTCGTGGCCGAGAGGTGCCCGGACAATGTGCGACAGCTCGAGGGAGGCATGAACCGCGTCCTCGCGTTCGCCTCCCTCATGCGCTCCGAGATCACCCTGGACATAGCGCGTGAGGTGCTGGGGACCGAGAAGGCCGTTCCCCACGTCCGGAAGGCCAGGCTGGAGGAGCACCGCTCCTATGTGGTGGAGGAGTCCCGACCCGAGCTCACCTACGAGCTGATGGCCGCCAAGCTGGACGAAGGCTACCGGGGCCTGGTGTTCAGCCGCAGCAACCCCAACTCGGTGCGGGAGAAGATCCCTGGCCGAAAGGCGGAGATCTACTGGCTGACTGAGCATGAGTCCAAGAAGGTCAAGACCGTGCCCCCTTCGTTGGAGAAGATAGTCATGCTATCGGAGGAGCATATGCGCCTGGACGGTCCCTCGATCGTGGTCCTGGACGATCTTCACTACCTGATAAGCAACGCCACCTTCGAGGGCGTAGTGAGGTTCCTGCGGGCCATGGTGGACACGGTCTCGGAGCGCCAGGCCATCTTCGTGGTGTCCATCAGCCCGGAGAGCCTCAGGCTCCAGGAGCGCTCGATCATCGAGCGGGAGCTGGAGTCGGTGCGGCCGTGATCACAGCTTCTTCTCTTCCGCACGGAACTCGATAAGGCGGTCCAGGACCTCTTCGTGGCGTCCCCTCTTCATGGACACGCCCGCGTCCTTCAGGAGCTTCACCATTAAGGTGACGTCCTTGCCCTTGGATTTAGCCTCCAGGAGAGATTGCTTGGCCTTGCGCAGCTCCTCCGCGAGCATGTCCGGCAGGGCCCTGTTCAGCTCCTCCCTTCCCTTGCGGGAGAGGATGCCCATGGTGTTCCAGTCCCCGGTCTCCCCCGCGTCCCGGGCCTCATTGAGGAGCTTGCGCGACTCCCTGACGTCAAGGTAGAAGCGCTCTGAATTGAGGATCAGCTTTTCCAGGGACTCGTACAGCTCGTGGGCTTCGACGTACTTCCCTGTGAGGACCTCGGCCTGGTGCTTCCCCGAGCGTGCCAGTTCTAACGCCGCGGCGTAATCCTTCTCCGCCAACCTGTCCTTTGATTCGACGATGTTGCTGGAGATGGTCTCGTGGTCGGAGCCCATCTTGCGGGCCACGTCCTCCAGGTTCTCCAGGTACATTATGTCCCGTTCCAGCCTGTCGGTGATCACACGCTCCAGCATTCCCCGGCACTCCCGCATCGTCTCCACCGCCGGCTCTATCTCCCGGCGCTTTCCCAGGGCCACGGCCTTATCTATGAGCCTGCGCGTGGCCGTGGTGTCTATGGAGTAATCCTTGGCCAGGGTCAACAGGGGACCGACCTCGTTGACAAGGTCGGAGAACTCCTCCTTCATCTCCTTCTCCTTGGCCGCCTTGATCTTATCCGGAGATTCGGCCTCTGGGACCGCCGCCGGTTCCGGCGCCGCGGGAGGAGGAGAGCTCACAGGTGGAGCGTTCACAGGGGGGGCAGGAGCCGGGGGCAGCGGGGCCGGTGCCGGCTCGGGCTCAGGGGTCGGCTCTGTCAGGTCGATGTCGCGGCCGCACTCCGGGCAGGTCACGCTCTCCCCCGATATCGTTGCGTGACAATGGGGGCACTCGATGTCCGCGACCTCTTCTATCACGAACTCCACGCCGCACTTGGGGCAGTGGTCCACCTCTCCATGGATATGCGTCCCGCACTCCGGGCAATCGAACTCGAAATCGTCCTCGATCTGATCGTTAGTGGCGGTACCTGACAGACCATCACCTCTGGCCAATAAGCTAACGTACGAGACCCTGTTTGGTTAAATAATTGTCGAACTGCCAACGCAAAGTGAGAATGACTCACCCATCCAGCATGGATTTCATGCGCACCGCATCGCCCGAGGGATCAGGCGTCTCAGAGATTATGGTGACGTCCCTCCCGCACTCCCGCAGCAGGCCGCTCAGCAGGGAGAAGTCCGGTTCCTTGGCCTCCAAGAGCAGGTGGCGTTTCTCCCCCTTCGCCGTGTACTCGATACAGCTGAAGTGGCAGTGCAGCCTCCCCGGGATCATGTCCAGACCAGCCTCCAGGGCTGCCTTGAAGTCCTCCCTGGTGCGCAGGCATCCCTGCCCCCGGGCATGGATGTGGGCGAAGTCCGGGACCGGCTCCGCCCCCTCGATCTCGGCCATGACATCGGCGATCTCCTCGAAGGTCCCCCAACTGCCCGTCTTGCCCATGATCTCCAGGCCGATGATGGGGCTCAGGCCCTCGTCCGTTGCCACCTTCCGCACCCGCTTGAGGCTTTCCACCACGGCGGCGGTCGCGGCCTCCGGTTTTCGTCCCATGTAGGAGGCGGCATGCACCACCACGATGCGTCCACCGAAGGCATCGGCGGAGCGCAGGGACCGGATGAGCCAATCCTCGCTCTTGGCCTTGCCCTCCTTGTCGGAGTTGAAGTTGATGTAGTACGGGGCATGGGCGCTTAGCGATATGCCCAGCTCCCTCGCCCGCGGCGCCAGTTCCTGGGCCTTCTCCACGCTGAGGTTCACTCCCCGTCCGAACTGGACCTCCAGGGCGTCGAGGCCCAGGGCCTTGACGTTCTCCACGGCCTTGACCGCACCCTTGCTTCCCGGAGGGTAACCCGCAGGACCGAAGTATATCATGCGCAGGCCATCACACCGCCCGCCTAATAAGATTCTCCCTGAGCCCAGATAGCAAGGATATTTATCACGGGAGGGGCACTTCGGTATGAGAGAGCATGAGGACGGACGCAGTGGAGCTGAGGAAACCCGCCGATGCCAACATCATCGTCGGGCAGTCCCATTTCATCAAGACGGCCGAGGACATCTACGAAGCATTGGTCAACTCGGTGCCCGGGATCAAGTTCGGGATCGCGTTCTGTGAGGCCTCGGCGGACAGGCTCATCAGGGTCGAGGGGAATGATGATGAGCTGCGCGCGGCCGCCGTGGACAACGCCCAACGTATTGCGGCCGGACACACCTTCGTCGTAGTGCTCTCGCAGGCCTATCCCATCAACGTTCTGGGGGCCATCAAGGCGGTGCCCGAGGTGTGCGGCATCTTCTGCGCCACGGCGAACGAGGCCGAGGTGCTGGTGGCTGAGACCGAGAAGGGGAGAGGCATCATCGGAGTGGTCGACGGACAGACGCCACTGGGGGTTGAGAAAGATGAGGACGCCAAGAAAAGGAGAGAGTTCCTTCGACGCATCGGATACAAGCGCTGATGTTGAGAACCTGGACCTGTACGAGGCCTCGGCCAAGTACTACGATATCTGGCACGAGGACTATCAGGAGGACGTGAGGTTCTATCTGAAGCTGGCCGATAGGACCGGAGGACCTATCCTGGAGGGCATGAGCGGCACCGGCCGCATCCTCCTTCCCTTCGCCCGCGCAGGATATGAGATCACCGGCGTGGACCGCAGCACCGCCATGATGGACAACTGCGCGACCAAGCTCTACCTCGAGGACGTCGATGTGCAGCAGCGCGTCGACATCATCCAGGGAGATATCAGGGACATCAAGCTGGACCGCAAGTTCAAGCTGGCCTTCATACCGTACAACTCCTTCCTTCACCTCCTGGAGGTCAAGGACCAGGAGACGGCGCTGACCAATATCCGCGATCACCTCGAGGACGGGGGCCTGTTCGCGTTCGTGGTGTTCTCCCCGCGCCTGGACCGGCCCGAGCACCTGCTGCGGCACCGCGGGACCAGGCTCACCAAGCAGGGCGAGATCATCTCCTGGTTCGAGTCCCAGATATTCGACCAGCCCAACCAGAGGACGATGGTCACCTACTTCTACGACATCTCCCGTCAGGACGGCACCCTGCGGCGGGTGACCTCCGTGTTCACCCTCCGCTACCTCTTTCACCGCGAGGCCCTGGAGCTTCTGGACCGATGCGGCTTCGATGTCCAGGAGGTCTACGGGGATTACGAGGGGGGACCCTACAAGGCCACCAGCGAGCTCATGATGTTCGTAGCCAGGAAGAAAGGATGAAGGTTCCCCTGCTCGACCTGAGGTCCACCCTGGACAACGGCCAGGTGTTCCGATGGTCCCGGGAGGGCGACTGGTGGAAGGGCGTGGTGGGCTCCAGGCCCGTACGTCTTCTTCAGGAGGGCGACCGACTGCGCGTCGATGGGGACGTCAGCACCGCCTTTCTGCGCCGCTATCTCCGTCTGGACGATGACCTGGAGGCCATTTACGAGGACATTTCCCGGGACCGGTGCATATCCGCCATCATCGACCGCTTCCGGGGAATGCGGCTGATCCGCCAGGAGGTGTGGGAGTGCTCGGCCTCTTACCTTCTGGCGTCCTACTCCAATGTGCCCCGCATCAAGAAGATGATCGAGGCCCTGTGCCGCACCTACGGGCGTCGGCTCCCCGACGGCCAGTATGCTTTCCCGACGCCGGAGGAGATAGCGGAGGGGGCCGGGGACATCGGCACCTGCCGGCTGGGCTACCGCGCGGACTGGATAAGGTGCTATGCCCGCGCCGTCAGGGACGGGGAGTTCGACCTGGAGCACCTTCAGGGGCTGGCGTACGAGGAAGCAATAAGCTACCTGAAGAGAGCAAAGGGTATCGGAGACAAGGTCGCGGACTGCATTGCCCTGTTCTCACTTGACCATCTGCAAGCATGCCCGGTGGACGTCCGCATCGCCCGGGCCATGAAAGAGATCTATGGGGTCTCCGGGAGCTACAAGAAGGTGAGCGAGCATGCCCGGCGGCATTTCGGTAGGTATGCCGGTTATGCCCAGGAGTACCTGTACATCGCCGAGGACCGGGAGAACAAGAGAGAGCGGGCGCCTATGCCCTCGTGTCGTTCGTCGAGCACGTAGTGCACACGCACTCGGGCGCCTTTATCCCCGTATGGGTCTCGTAGACCTTCACGAGCATCCCGCTGCGCTTCACCATGTCGCATACCCGGCAGGTCTCGGTCACGATGTCGGAGCCGGCCACGATGCGCTGGGCGGAGCGGGCGATCTCCTCGCGGAACTCCTCGTACTTCCCGCTTCCCTCCAGCTCCCTGTTGGTCCCTCTCTTGGACTTCAGATACTGGGATATGGCGGCGTCAGTGACCCCGAAACGCCTAGCCACCTCCGCCTGGGTGAACCTGTGCTTCTCCACAAGCTCCCTCGCCAGCTCGCGTCTTATTGATGGGAGTACATACCAGACAATAAGCTCGCAGGGGATCTTCATGAGGCATCGGAACGAGTTAACAATATTTAAACATTAACGGTATTAAAGACCGGAAGCGGGGAGGGTCGCTCAGACCTCGCCCGGATGGGTCTTCTCATAGAAGGCCTGGACCTCCCAGTCGGGAATGGTGGGGACGTTGTCGGCCACCCTGATGGATAGGCCCAGGGACCTCAGATAGCGGTTCAGTATGAGGCGCGCATCCGCGTCCCCCTTGAAGTTCTGGACCATCATATCCGTGGCCTTGATCCTCCCCCAGAAGGAGCCCACCGTTCGGGGGCCGTCCATGACCAGGGAGTAATAGCTGCCTCCCAGGTCCTGCCTTATCCTCTCCCCCAGGTAGGTGTGCAGGGCATCCTCGGGACCGAGCACGAACTTCTCCGTGGCCTTCATCTTTCCGATCCTTCCCAGGTCCTCCCTCATTACCCAGTACACGTTCTCCTCACCCTCCACCAGGAACCCCTTCGCTAGGGATCCGTCCCTCTCCAGCTCGGCCAGGGTGGTGCGGAGCTCCTTCATGGACAGCTCGTACCGTATGAACCGTGCCAGGTTCTCCGCCGTGAACAGGCCGAAGTTGCGGAAGCAGTGCCGTACGATCTCCTTCCTGGCCTCGGGAACGCTGAGCGTGCTGGGAGGGATCAGGCGCACCCTCTTGTTCTGGTCCACGTAGGTTATGGTGGCGTTGTTCAGGGCCTTGAGCGCATCGTGCGTGCCCCGGTGGCCCAGGGGAGAGCGGTCGAAGAGCTGGTTCCGCGACAGGGGCTTGTTCTCGGCAATGGTCTGGATGACCGAGGCCATCTCGTCCGTTATCTCCCGGTCCTTGGCCCGGCGGCACAGGGACGCGAACTCCAGGGAGCAGAAGGTGACATAGTCGGGGATGGCCTGCACCTTGATCAGGAAGCCCATCTCGAACATCTTCTTCAGGGGAATGCGGTTCTTGCACCGCAGGGCCGCGGCCGCGTCCGACCTCAACCCCCCGACGGTCTTCATCGCCTCCAGGACGTTGGTGAAATGGCGCTTGGTTTCTATGTGCTGCTTCCACAGGACGAAGGACATGACGTCCTCCCAGGGATGGCGGTCCAGGACCATGGAGCCCTTGGCGAACATGGCCCCCATGCGCACGTAGTCGTGCTCGATGAGCACCTTCTCAATGTCCTCGGGCACGTCCTGCGGGGCAGTGTCCAGGACCTCGCGGAGGCGGACGATGTCGAAGCCCATCATGGAGTAGAAGGCCATGAACCGGTCCAGCGCCTCCAGGGCCTGTGGCAAAAGCGCTGGGTCCTCGAGGTCCAGCTCCCTGATCTCCACGCAGCCGCTCATGTTCCACTTCTCTGCACCTCCCACCAGGCGTCCGTCGGCGACGATGGGGAAGATCCACCGGTCCCCATAGCGGGCGGCTATGGAGGCCCACAGAGACTGCACCGAGGGATCGTAGAGCGAGACCACCCTCATCCCCGTGGAGGGGCTGGGCGCGCTTCGGAGGGCGTCCATCTCGTCCTTGAAGAGGTACATCTCCTCCCGGGACTCGCCCACGCTGATGGTCTCCACGTCCAGGGAATCGAGCACCGCGGCCACCTGGGCCATGGGGAACTGGGTGGCGGTGGTGATAGAGTATATGGACACGGGGCCGTGGACCCTCACGAACCTCTCCACGATGTCCCTGTAGGGATCGCCCTCGTAGGCGGGAGCGTCGTACGCAAGGTAGACGTTCTCCGACGACCACTCCTCCCTCTCCTCGAACCTCCTGACGATGTGCATGTTGCGGTCCAGGCGGTCCACGCTCTCCTTCACCTCATCCTTACCGGCGCCCACCAAGGGCACGATCTGCCGCAGGGACGTGCCCTCATCGCTAGAGCGGATGACGTCCAGCACCCGCTGGTCCAGAGGCCTTAGGGGACCGTTGCGGTACGCCGCCACGTATGCCGGGGCGTCCCTGGCCCGCACGTACCTCACCCGGCCGCGCAGGAAGCGCCCCAGCAGCAGGTCCCCGGAGCGGCGCATCTCCTCCCAGTCCTTGAGCTGGAACCCCTCGACGCGGTAGAACGCGTCCAGGGGCATGCCCAGGTCCCCGTAGTGGTCGAACAGGGCCTCGACGGACGGGAACACCCGCTCCTGTTTGGAGCGGCGGTACCTCTCCACAGTGCGGTGATCGTAAGCCTTGAGGTCATTGGTCTTGAGACGAAGGTAGTCCCGCTTGAGCATGTACTGCTCGTGCTCGGACACCAGGAAGCGGCCCTTGGCGACGCGGCCCTCCTGCGACAGGTCGTCCAGGGCCTGACGGACCCCAGCATCATCGATGCCGAGGGCGTAGGCTGCCTCCTCCGCGGTGGCCGGAGCATAGCATTCCATGTGGCGTAGCAGGACCTCGTCCAGGGCCTCCTGGTAAGGTCTGCGCTCGACCTCCCGCCGTCGGTATGACCACCTGCCGTCCTTGTAAACGACTCGTCCCACCCCTCCCGTTGCCTCCAGCTTACGCAAAGCCGGATAGACCTTGTCGCTGGCGATGTCCAACCTCTCCGCCAGCTCCTGCGGCGTGCGCGGATCTGAAAGCTCCTGCAGAATGGAGCTCTCCAGTTCTCCCAAGGTCCGGTCCCGGGACAGCACCGAGATGTATGTGGGAAGGTCCTCCGCGGGAACGAAGTAAGCGTCGTCGATGTACACTGAGGATATGGCCCCCTCCTCGATGAGCTCCCGGGACCACGCGTCCACCTGCTCACGTGAGGATATGGTGTAGGGATAGACGTTACGGCCCTTCTCCTTCAGCACTCGTATGGGGGCGGCCCGCCGGACCAGGGATAGGAGATCCTCTTTACTGGTCACTGTACCTAGCCGCTTGCGGAAGTAGGGCACCACCTGATCCTCGGTGAACTCGAACTCCGAGACCTCCGAGCCCATGACCTTGGAGAGCACCTTGCGGTGCAGCTCCCTCAGGAGGGCGCCGCGGTCCTCCATGAGGACCATGTCCGATATTCCCGCGAGGACGGCATTGTGGGCGAACGGCGAGGGCGTGGAGGTGTAGTCGATGGACCTTACCTTAACATCGCCGCTCTCGATGGAGCGCAGCACCACCTGGGCGTTCTTGATGTCCATCACGTCCTCCATGATCTCCCGGTAGGTCTCATCGATGACGGGGACACCTTTCATGTTGCTTAGCGCCTCAAGGAGGTAAGTGGAGCGCACCTGCTGCCTGCCCACGGACACCTCCCTGCCCTTGTAGTTACGGAGGATCATGAAGCTTCGGGAGGCGGTATGGCGGAACCTCTGCTTGAACAGCTCCGAGTCCTTGACAGCTCTCATCAGGACGTCCTCCAGCATCGTGGAACGGACTATGCCTTCCAGCCCCTGAAGCTCGATGCGTTTGGGCGAGGACACCATGAACGTGTCATCGGTTATGGTGACCGATACGTTCCCGCCGATCTGCTGGGTGAGCATGAAGGCGTACGCCCGGGAGAGGGCATCGTTCACCCGCCGCCCGAAGGGGAAGTGGAAGATGACGCTGTGGTTGCCGCTCATGTCCATGTAGCCCTCGATCGCCAGCTCCTTGTCGTTGGGGATGAAGTCGCAGGCGGCCTTCTGCTCCCGGAAGTAGGAGAGGATGGAGCGGGCGGAGCCATGGTCGATGCCGAAGGAGCACAGCCACTCGATTATCTCCCGGTCCTCGCGGCCCAACTTGTGCATCAGCTCACGGCGGAAGGTGGCGATGTTCATGGACAGGTCGAAGGACCGGGGCAGCATCTCGCCGCTCCACGTGGGTACCGTGGGTTTGCGGCCGGCGGCCTCCTTCACGAACGCCTTCATGCCCTTGGTCCTCACGTACTCATACGATTTACCGCCGAGAACGAACACATCCCGGGAGGAGAGCCTCTCCACGAACTTCTCGGTAAGGTCGCCGATCAGACCACCCTTCTCCGTGAACACCTTGTAGTTGGCCTCCTCCGGTATGGTACCAAGGTTCAGGAAGTAGATCATGCGGGAGCCGGACCGGCGCCCGAACCGCCCCTCCGCCTCGTCATACCACAGCTTGGGGTACACACCCTCGAAGGCGTCCTTGCTGCCCAGGTACCTCAGCACCTCCAGGTACTGCTGCTTGGGGAGGTTGCGGTAGCAGTACGATCGGCGGACCACCTCCAAGGCCTTGTCCACGTCCCACCGCTGCTCCAGGGACATTCCCACGAGGCTCTGGGACAGCACGTCGAGGCAGTTCTCGGATATGGCCACCCGGTCGATGTGCTTGCGGTGCGCGGCCCGGCACAGCACCGCGCACTCCACCAGGTCGTCCTTCTCGAACACCAGCATGCGGCCCTTGGACGTGAGACCAAGACCGTGCCCGCTCCGGCCGATGCGCTGCAGGCCCTTGGCCACCGATTTCGGCGAGCCTATCTGCACCACCAGGTCCACGAACCCGATGTCAATGCCCAGTTCCAGGGAGGTGGAGGAGACGACGCACTTCAGCTCGCCCTTCTTGAGCCTCTCCTCAACGTCCAGCCTTATCTCCTTGGCAAGGGACCCGTGGTGGGCCTCGATGTTCTCCAGTCCTCTCTCCTTCAGCTTGTACACCACGTTCTCCGTGCCCGACCGGGTGTTGGTGAACACTATGGTGGTGCGGTGCTCCTGGATCATCTCGAAAAGCTGGTCGTACATCTTGGAGTTGACTATCTCGTAGGGCAGGGCGGTCATGTCGTCGGTGGGGCACTCCACCCTGACGTCGAGGTCCCTCTGGCGCATGATCTCCACCACGTTCACCTCTCGTGGCTTACCGTTCTCATAGCCCACCAGGTACTCGGCCACCTCCTCGATGGGGGCCAGAGTGGCAGATAGGCCTACGCGCACGAAGGGGCGGGCGCACAGCTCCTGCAGCCTCTCCAATGTCAGTGACAGGAACACCCCGCGCTTGGAGTCGCACACCTCGTGGATCTCGTCCAGGATGACATACTCCACCTGCGCCAGCTTCTCGCGGAACTTGGGGGCCGCGAGCACCAGGGCCAGCGATTCGGGAGTGGTGATGAGTATGTGAGGGGGCTTGCGGAGCATCTTCTGCCGCTCAGCCTGGGAGGTGTCCCCTGTACGAACACCCACCCGGATCTTGGGGAACTCGATCCCCTCCTTATCGGCCACCTCCTTCATCTCCCGCAGGGGCTCCTCGAGGTTGCGGTTGATGTCGTTGGCCAGGGCCTTGAGGGGCGATATGTAGACGGCGTAAACGCGGTCCTCCAGACGTCCTTCCTGGGAGTACTTGAACAGCTCGTTGATTATGGATGTGAAAGCGGTGAGGGTCTTGCCAGACCCCGTGGGTGAGGACACCAGGACGTTCTCCCGCCTGTGGATGAGGGGTATGGCGAACGACTGGGGCTCCGTGAAATCCTTGAACTTACCGTTGAACCACTTCGCGATGAGGGGGTCCAGCAAGGAGATGACCTCGTCCTTTTTGAACTTCCTAGAAACCTTATGCATCTCTCTTACACCGTTGAAATCATGCTCGATTCCCCTTTCCGATATTACTAGCTTTCGGGCAGATAATCGAAAGTGCGGGCGCTTCCCACCGATCTCGGGGCCTATCTGGCCTCACCGCAGGGCGTTGAAGAGCGCTTCCTCCATGGTGCTGGAAGCGTCCACGCACAGAAGAAAAGTTTTATGTGCGAAGGACCATGGGCTGAAAATATGAGGGCCTCCGCGTTCCTGCTCGCGCTGCTGGTGGTGGGCATCGCTATCGTACCGGGCATGGCAGCGGGGGCCGACGACATCACCCTCAGCGGCCACGTGGAGAGGGTCAACGGCAGCCCCTTCCAGGGCGTCTCCATATCCATCCGCAACATGGAGACCGACGTGTTCCACGCTCCCGTCCTAACCAATGCCGGGGGCAACTTCGAGATCTCGCTGCCTGCTGGCACCTACGAGATAACCGCCTCCTACGAGGGCTATAAAGCTACCACGTCCTACTCGAACATATCGGCCAGCATCAGCACTCTGTCCTTCGTCCTGTACGAGGTGCTGGGAACGGTGAGCGGCCGGGTTACCGACGGGGTCACCACCCTTAGCAATGTGACGGTCTCCCTCATCAACTCCGTGGCCAACTTCTCTGCTCAGTCGACCTCGCCGTACGGCGCCTTCAGGGTGGAGAACATAACCCCGGGGGTCTACATCATCAAGGCCTCCAAGATCGGCTATAACACCACGGTATACCCGGACCCCATCACCATCGCCAAGGGAAGCGATGTGGTGATCGACCTCACGCTGGATGCCTCCTCCAACTTCTATGGGGGTCTGAGCGGGAGGGTGGTCTACAACGGTAACCCGCTGCAGGGGGTCAAGGTCATGCTCTCCGCCGAGGGCAAGGCCAACCAGGTCACGTCCTCGGATAGCGACGGGAACTACACCTTCAACCAGGTGCCGCCCGGTGCCTATGAGCTCCTGCTGTCCAAGAACGGGTACGTAGGAACATCCTATAGCGTGAACATCTCGCCCCTCACCCAGATCACACAGGACGCGTCCCTGAAGAGGGACTCCCTCCCTGGGACCAGCGGCTTCGTGAGGGACTTCGACCTCTCCCATTCCCTTATGGTCATAGGCCTGGTGCTGGCTTTGACCGTCAGCCTGGTGTCCCTGCTCATCATGAGACGCATACGGGGCCGCCCGGAGCTGCTGGAGAAAGAGGAACCGGAGCCGAGCGAGAAGTCACAGGCCTAGGTCCCTCTTTATCGCGGCCAGGTTCTCCTCCGCCCTGCGGTCCACCTGCTCGTACAGCGAGCTGCCGTGGGCGTCCATGGCCACCACCAGCGGTCCCAGGTCCTCCGCCTCCACCACCCAGAGGGCCTCGGGCATCCCCAGGTCCAACCACTCCACGCGCTCCACTCTCATTATGCCATTGGCCGCCAGGACCGCGGCCCCGCCGGTGAAGGCCAGGTACACGCATCCCCTCTCCCTCATGGCCTCCAGCGTGGCCCGGGACATGCCGCCCTTGCCGATGATGGCGCGGACCCCGAACTCCCTTATGAAGCGGGGCTCCAGGGCGTTCATCCTCGCGGAGGTGGTAGGCCCAGCGGCTAGTATCTTCCACCCGTCTTCCTTCCGGGATATGGGCCCGCAGTGGAACAGCACCCCGTCCCTCAGGTCGAAGGGCACCTCCTCCCCCTTATCACGCATCTCCAGGGCGCGGATGTGCACCTCGTCCCTTCCGATATGGACCCTGCCCTCGACGAGCACCTCCTCCCCCAGCTTCAGGGAGCGCACGGTGCTCTCGCTCAGCGGTGCCTTAAGCTTCCTCACCTCACCACCTCCCACCGCCCGTCCGGATGGACGCGCGCCGTGGCCCTGCGGGCGGCCCAGCACTGGAGGTTCACCGCCACCGGAAGGGAGGCGGTATGGCAGTACGACGCCCCGATCCTCACCCCCAGCACGGTGGTGCGTCCCCCCAGGCCCATAGGTCCCACCCCCGTGCGGTTCAGTGCCTCCTTGAGCTCGTCCTCCAACTCCCGGATGGTGGGATCGGGGTGGTCGTCTGTTAGCGGGCGGAGGAGCGCTTCCTTGGCCATCTCCACGGCGAGGTCCGCGGTGCCTCCGATACCCACGCCGACGATGGTGGGGGGGCAGGGCCTTCCTCCCGCCCTTACCACGGTGTCCAGAACGAAGCGCTTCACCCCCTTCAGACCATCCGAGGGGGTGAGCATGGCCAGTGCGGACATGTTCTCCGAACCCGCCCCCTTGGGGAGGACGGTGATGTCCGTGTACGCCTCGCCTCTCGGCCGGTACACGATGCGCGGGAGACCGTCGCCGACGTTGGTCCCGGGGTTCTCCCTGGTGAGCGGATGTACCGCGTTGGGTCGGAGCGGTACCTCCCTGGTCGCCCTCTCCACGCCTCTGCGGATCCCTTCCTCGATCTCGACGCAGATCCTTCCGGAGACGAAGAAGACGGGGACCCCGGTGTCCTGGCACAGGGGCAGGGATAACTGTTCGGCATCCTCCAGGTTCCTCAGGATGGTCGCCAGCTGCGTCCTGGCAGTGTCGCTGGTCTCCTCCTCCGCCGCCCTGTGGAGCGCATACTTCACATCATCGGGCAAGCGTATCACCGCTTCCCGAAGTATGGTCACCACCGCTTCCTCTATGACCGCCACCAGGTCCATGTTCCAGGGTATCCCCCCGCCGGATATATCACTTCATTGACCGGCATCCAGGATATCCTAGCGTGTCACAGGGCCACAAGGATATATAACCAGGTCCAATAATCACACGAGCCACAGGAGGAGAGAAGTTGGGAGATCCTATAGTTATAGACAGACTGACCAAGGACTTCGATGGTTTCCGCGCAGTGGACGATCTCAGCCTGACGGTACGCCAGGGGTCCTTCCTCGGCTTCCTCGGCCCCAACGGGGCGGGGAAGACCACGACCATCAAGATAATGACCAATCTGCTGGCAGCCAGCGGGGGGTCGGCCGTGCTCAACGGTATCGATGTGGTGCAGCATCCCAAGGAGGCCCTGG
The DNA here is from genome assembly GCA_012719175.1 of Methanomassiliicoccus sp. Lineage (NCBI taxonomy): Archaea > Methanobacteriati > Thermoplasmatota > Thermoplasmata > Methanomassiliicoccales > Methanomassiliicoccaceae > Methanomassiliicoccus > Methanomassiliicoccus sp. Next base: position 85,676 of record JAAYAX010000011.1, on the reverse strand, counting down.
CCCAGGTGGGTGCGGTGGTGGAGACGCCGGAGTTCTACCCCTACCTCACACCGAACGAGACCTTGGCCTACCTGGGTGAGATAAGGGGGATGACCAGGGAGGACATCTCCCGCCGCACCAAGGAGGTGCTGGAGACGGTGAAGATGACCGAGTGGGCGGACAAGCGCATAGGCAAGTTCTCCAAGGGGATGAAGCAGCGCGTGGCCATCGCCCAGGCCATGCTGCACGAACCTTCGGTGATCATCCTGGACGAGCCCACGTCGGGCCTGGACCCCCGGGGCATGTACGAGGTCAGGGAGATCCTCAACGAGCTGAGTAAGCATGACTACACCATCTTCATGTCCTCCCACCTTCTGAACGAGGTCCAGGAGGTGTGCTCGGACGTGGCCCTCATCAATCGCGGCAGGCTGCTGAGGTCAGGGTCGGTGGAGGAGCTGCTGGAACAGGCCTCCGTGAAGAGGATCGAGGTCCGCACCAAGCAGCAGATGAGCGGGGAGCTTCTGAACAGCATCTCCAAGCTCGAGGGGGTGCAGGAGCTGCGGGCCTCGGGAGAGAACCAGTTCATGTTCTCCCTCACCGGAAAGGATGAGGAGCAGGCGCAGATGCTGCTGAGGTTGCAATCGCTGGGACTGAACGTGGTCTCCTACAAGGAGTCGGGGCTGGCGCTGGAGTCGCTGTACATGTCCCTGATCAAGGATTCGAGGTGATGATGATGGCCGAAGTGAGTGTGAATTCGACACCCCGAGAGGCGAGGGCGCTGCCGTCCGACCTGAAGCAGGTCGGGGTGGTGGCGAAGTACGATGTGATGAAATATCTTCGCAGCCGCAGGCTCCTGGGCATGCTGATCATCGAGGCCATCGTGCTCATCGCGATAACGGTCCTGCTGGCCACGTCGAGCAACCCCAAGACGGCCGACGGTGTGGTCGGTCAGTACGCAGGCTTTGCCACCATTCTCATCGTGATCGGGGCCACGTTGTTCGGCGGCGATGCCATCGTCTCCGAGTACCAGGGCCGGACCGGCTACCTGCTCTTCCCCAACCCCATCAAGAAGGTGAGCATCATCATCGGCAAGTTCATCTCCGCGGTGGCGGCCATGGTGCTTATACTGGTCATCTACTACGCCATCGCCCTGGTGGCGGGGCTGGTTATGGGCAACGGGTTCTCCACGCTGGGGCTGGCCTCCCTGGGGTTGGCCATCCTCTACGGCATCTCCGCGCTGGCGGTGGCGTTCCTGATCAGCTCGTTCATGAAGGGCACGGCCGGTTCTCTGATCCTGACCTTCGCGCTGTTCTTCTTCGTGCTCGACATCATCTCGTCCATAATGGGCCAGCTCGGAGGGATCAAGCCGTGGTTCCTGCTCAACTTCGCGGGCTCGAGCCTGTCGTACGTGACCACCGATCCCTTCCCTGTGGACTCGGTCGAGACCCTGGATATCGGTGGTGGGCAGTCGTTCACCTTCTACTCCTTCTACCCGGACATCGGCCTCTCCATCGCCGTGATGGTGGCGTACGCAGTGGTCGCCCTGGTCCTGGCATACCTGATCTTCAGGCGCAGGGAGATGTCCGCCTAAACCCCTTACCCTCTTTTCCTTTGACATCGTGGCATCGACCCCAACCTTAATCCCGCGCAAGGCGTTGGTGGCCGGCATGCGAACGGGGATCATGCACATCGGTGACGAGCTGCTAACAGGCGACATCGATCCTTACCCGAAGGAGATCATCGCCATGATGCGGGACAGGGGGTCCAACCTGGACATGCTGGAGGTCCTAGGCGACAGGGAGGACGATATCGTCAAGGGGTTCCAGCACGCCCAGGCCCTGGGAATCGACATCCTGATCGTCACCGGGGGCCTCGGTCCAACACTGGACGATGTCACCCGGGAGGCCCTGGCCCGGTACCTGGGCGCGGACCTGGTAGTGGACGAGGAGGCGGAGAGGGCGCTGCTGGAGGCGCTGTCCCGATGGCACGGCCGGAGCGAGTTGCTGAACGAAATCCAGCGCCGCATGGCTCGCGTCCCCCGGGGTACGAAGGCGCTGAGGAACATCACCGGGGCGGCATGTGGGGTGGAGGCCACCATCGGGGGGATGATCATCTTCCTCCTTCCGGGGTTCCCCAACGAGATGGTGCCCATGTTCCGGGAGCACATCCTACCGCGCATCCAGGAGAGCGGCGACATGGAGCTGACGGTCCAGGTGTGGCAGGGCGAGTCCATACTGGAGCCATTGTTCCAGGAGGTGGTGTCCGCGCACCGCGTGCGCATCGCCTCCCTTCCCTCCACGAGGTGGCGGGAGGAGGGCAATAAGGTCATCTTCAAAGGCCCCCGGGAGCAGGCGGAGGAGGCCCGCTCCCACTTCCTCCGGCTGCTGGAGAAGCTCCCCCAGGACGTCAGTTTCCGATGAAGTACAGGTCCCCCTCGTAGGGGAACACCTTGATGGTGTCCCCCTTCCTCTCGAAGTTCCGGGGATGCTTGATCTCCACCGTCCTGAAGGTCAGGGGATGCATGATCTGGAACTCCCTCTCCGTCTCCATCAGGACCACGGCGTCGAGGACGTCCTTGCTCGTGCCCACCACGTTCACCTCCCTCAGGTCGGAATTGGGTACCACGATCATCTCGTTGCTCCTGAGGTCGCGGACCTTCGCCGACTGCGGCCCGGTGCTGTGCACCAAGTACAGCCGCTTGTTGATTAGCAGGATATCCCGAACCCGGTAGGGCGGTAGGCGCACCAGGTATGTTACGCGGTATATGTCGTGCCCGTCCTTTTGCCCCTGCAGGCTCGACGACTCCTTGTACTCCGCCCCGTAGGTGGACACCAGGTCACGCGACAGTCCTTTTCCCAGCGCTATGGTGCTCACGTAGAGGTCGAAGCCACCGTGCTCCTGCACGACCTTGGCGATGAACGCCTCCCGGCTCTCCTTGGCGACCCCACGCACGTATTCCAGCGCCCGGTTCAGCACCTGCTCCTTCTCCTCCTCGGAGAAGCGCCTGTCCGAGGGGCGCACCTGCACTATGGACTCGAAGTAGTTGCCCTGGATCTTGTTGCACTTGGGGCACACGTTGCGGCGCACCCGCACGGTGGTGTCCAACGTCTCCTCGACCTCCAGGTCGTCGTGCATCAGCCGGGCCACCAGATGCACTTGGTAGTGCTTGGCGTCCATTTGCTGGACCCCTATCTCGAGGTCATAGAGCCTGCCGTCCTGCCGCGCCTGGAGGTTCTCGGTGGCGTAGTCCTTGACCGCTTCCACCTCATCATCGTAGTGCTTCCACCGCTTCCCGATGAGGTAATCGTCGCAGTGTGCACACACGTTCAGGTCCAGGAACTCGGGGATGGAGGTGAAGCGGTTGCTCTGCAGGAAGCACTCCGGGCACAAGGCGCTGTACGTCCTCCCCTCCCGCCCGCACTTGACGCAGAACATTTACATCTTCGCCAGCTGGGCGTGGGGGACCCCAGCGATCCTCAGGATGCATTCGTCGTCGATGTAGCCCTCGCGGATGGCCACGGCCACCGCGCGCTCCCCTACGAGGTTGGCCACGGTGCACATGGTGAGGCGGTTTAGGAGCACGTCCTCGTCGCCTTCCTCGCCCTCATAGAACTCCGGGCATACATCGAGCCTCAGGTCCTCGTCCCTGAGGACCGTACCCACCAGCTCCTTGTCCGCCGCTGCCAGGACCATCTCCCGGCCGTGCCTGTGCATCCTTATCAAGAACATGTCATCCCTCCGATGCCAGCTTGTAGAACCCGGGCGCAGGCGAGTAAATCTCGCCGTTCTGTCCCAGCCGTTTTATGAGCGTCTTGGCGCGGTCCTCGGCAATGCCCTCGGCCAGCGCCGACTTGTATATCTCGTCCGCGGGAACACCTCTCTTGCTGTCGGCGCTCTTCGACAGCTGGGAGATGAGCTTCTTGATTATCCCGATCTGCTCCCTCTGCGAGTGCGAAGTTCCCGTGGCTATTATGTCAAAGTCGAGCTTGTCCCCCTCGCCGGCGATGCGGCGCAGGTAGTACTCCACGATCCTTACGGCGCGCTGCGCGTCATCGGCCGTTACCACCGGCGAGAGGCGGGCACGGGCGCTAGCCTCTGATAAACGCACGAACGCCTCCAGCTGACGGGCGGTTATGGGCACCGAGGCGCCCTCCCCCTCCCCCTGCTTCCTTATCTTCAGGTAGAACTGGGAGATGATGGCCATGGCATCGTCGGAAAGCACGGGGAATATCTTCTTGGAGTAGGCCACGTACTTGCGGAAGAAGTCCCTCTCCAGGACGGGCTGCATGGTGGTGGTGTCGCTGAGGATCTTCTCCCCGTCGACCCCCACCAGCGCGGAGGGGTCGGCGTACTTGCGGACCTGCCCCCGGCGGTGCGACTTCAGGATGTGCTGCGTGATGTTGGCGTCCTTGTCCACGGAAGGTTTGTCTGTGAGGGCGAAGATGAGGTCGAACCTCGACAGCAGCGCCGGAGGCATGTTGATCTGCTCCGCTATGTACTGGTGCTCCTGGAACCTTCCATACTTAGGGTTGGCCGCCCCCAACAGGGAGCAGCGGCATTGCAGGGTGGCGGTGATACCGGCCTTGGCCACGGAGATGGTGTTGCCGCACCACAGGGCCTTGCCGTTCCTGCGAACGTACAGTATGTGGTCGGGGACCTCTACGCAGTACACCCGTCCGCGGTACGGGACGCGCTCCACCGCATGGGGCTGCGAGGGATCGAGCTCCACTTCCACCGCGCCGCCGTCCTCGCCCTCACTCATGGTGACGGTGTACCGGGGCACGGCGGCCTCATGGCCGGACCGGGACCGGGAGCGGTACCTGCCCGGCATGGACATGGAGATCTGGGCGGACATGCCGATCCGCAGTGCCAGCTCCTGGATGTCGTCGGCCAGCCTCCTGGAGCGGGTGCGGAACTCCTGCCCGCTGCCCCGCCCGGGGCCCTCGTAGCCGAGCATGAGCGCCTCATAAAGGATGCGCAGCTGCCGCTGTGGTAATGCCATAACCTCCCGGGGGATGTGCTCCTCGTCCCTCCGGCCCAGTGATGCAAGATATGCGGCGAGGGGACCGTCCGTTACGGTGATCTCGCCGTCCTCGAAGCCCTGCTGGAAGCCCAGCCGCTCGATGCACCCGCCTATGCACTCCTCCTTGGAAGAGGTGGAGAGGTTTCCGATGCGGATGCCGTCCGGCTTCCCGTCCTTGCGGTGGACCCGCCCTGCCGCCAGGTAGTAGCCGAACAGCTCCAGGCAGTCGTCCATCGCCAGTTTCCGGGGCTTGTCCTTCTGCCCGGGGACCGCCGGCAAGGTGAAGCTCTTCGTCTCCTTCCCCTTCCAGGAAGCGCTGGTCTGGAAGCGGACCTTGGAGCTCAGGAGGAGCTCGTCCATGCGGCATAGGGAGTAGGGACCGAAGCCATCCTCGCCGGCCACGGAGACGTACATGTTGTGGTTGGGCGTGACCACGAGGTCCACGTCCTTCCCCTGGAGTCGGTACATGTCCCCCTCACGGCGGACGTCCACGTACATGGTCGGCCTGACGAACTGCAGTTCGCCCTCTTCAGACAGGGCGGCCACCAGATCGCTACTTTCCACGTCCCGGAAGTACTTCCACCCTTGGTCGGTGAGCACCTCGGTGCTCTCGTCGTAGCACTGCGACTCCATGGCCTCGTGCATGGACGAGCGGTCCTGGTCGGTCATCTTGTCCATCTCATCGATGGATGCCAGACCCAGGTCGGCCAGCACCAGGGCGCCGGCCTCCAGGGTCCACCGCCCCTCGCCGAAATCGTCCTTAACCGCAGCGGCGGTGTTGTGCACCACGAAACCGTTGGCCAGGAAGCTGTGGCTGTCCTTGACGGTGAGGTCGTAAACGAACTGAGGAAGCCCCGCGTCCCTGCGATAGACCCGGCTCACCTTGCTCCATCGGAAGTACGTTTCGTTATCCGATACCATGATCGGCTGACCCACGGCCAGATCGGACACCTTCACCCACCCCTCCCTTTCACCATCTGGCTTGCTCCACACCTTGGTCTCTGGAGTGAGCGTCAGCCGGCTCCCGGACAGATCCTCGAGTTCCACAAGAAATGAAGGGGGCTTGATCCGCCATATGGCCTCCACCTCTCGGGACGTCTGGCATCCGTCCGACATGGTGGTCACGGAGCACTGGTCGGCGATCTTCTCGCTCCATTGACCGGGCTGCACTTCCACTGGGGAACGGATGCGGGACTCCACGAAGTCTCCGATCCTCGTCGGTGAGCCGTCCACCACGATGATCGTCTCCGGGGCCACACAAAGGCCGGCGGCAGAGGAGGACTTGCCGGACGCGTAGATGCCGCGGGGGGCCAGCTTGGACATGTATCGGAGCATCTGGCTATTATGGACCACAAGCCCATTGGCTATGAAATTGTGCCACTTGTCTACCTGGAGGTCATAGACCATCATCTCCTGTGGCTCAACCTCCTCAACTTCCTCCACCTGGTCCCAGTAGATATCTGCCTTGGATAGTTCCACCATACGGAACATGAGTTCTTCTGTTTCAACAGATAGAACCTTTTCGGAAGATTTCCAGGCGCTCATTAGACTTTCCATTATCGTTCGGAAGGCCTGTACTGATGGATTTCTATCCCCGGTCTCATAGTGGACCATTGTAGGCCTTGGAACACCCATCTCCCTTTGGAAAAGTCCTAGTTCTTTACGGAGTCTCTCAATCCCCTTATTGACCTTAGGGACAACGTCCAGATTTGTGTTATAGTCCACCTCAGATTGTGTCAGATTAGTCAATCTCTCTTGTTTATCCTTTACTCTTATCGGGATCTTATTCCTGAAGGTGGTTACCTCCCCCCCACCAATCATGAGGCGGTAGTATTTCCTCCCATACTCCTTGCTCATGAACTCTTTGACCCTGGATTGTATGCCCATTCTCAGGAGGAGATGCTGGGTGTCCTCCATAAGCCCCCTCGAGGCAGAAGCAATCGATAGTTTCCTCGAATCTAAACTGACCGATCCTTCGGCATCAAAAAGGCCAGATATGGCTGCTGCTACCTCATCTTCAGGGCACTTGAACAGTATGGATGGCCATCTCTTACTTGATGATATGCCACCCAACATTTGGTTCAGGAAGGATGCCTGCTCCAGCCCGCAAAAGTAGACTTCCTTTGCAGTTTTCTCAGGGTGTGATCGCCTCAACTTGGGTTCGAGACCTATGCTACACGCAAAACATTTTACTTCTTCCAACAGACTGTCATCATTGTTCGTGAAGTAGCTCGTCCCACTATTCTGTTTTGAGATTTGGACATAACCGTCTCCCATCATCAGACCGACGAATCTCCAAAATTCTGGAGTAGTATGTTCTGGCAGACTTAGCTCTCTCCTGTTATTGGCTCTAGATTTCTCGTAATTAATTTCCTGTAGAGATTGGCTCTTACCAAAGATCCTTATGGACCTGGGTGCTGCCAGGAAATCCCCCTCTTTTAATCTCCTAGCTTCTAGACCGACAAGTCCGTCCTCCCAGGTGAAGAAAGGGTGCGTAGGAGTCACAACAATCTGCTTTCCAGACTTGGTCCGAACCTTGATCATCTTGCTAGGAGCTGTCCTCTTCCACATCAGGTCTGCCTTTGCCGGTGCTATCCTACCATCTTCAGTGAGGGACATCACTCCGATGTTCGTTTTTATGTTAATGCCATCATCAATTCTTTCTACCGCACCAGTGCTTTCCGCTTCCTCCACTAGCTTATGGATCTGTTCCATCCTGCCATCTGAGAGAAGTACCCTGGTATCCCCGGTCACGCACTTCGCAACTCCCGGATCTCCGATGAGGAGGATGTGGATGTCGCCCCTGATCCTGGTGCCGTCGTCGAGGTTCTTTGGAACACCACCGAACAGCTGCAGGGCCAGAGACTCCTTCTCTACGTCGTAACCGAATATGGAGGGTGAGATCGAGGCCACGATCTTCCTGAACACATCGGGGGAGTGGGCCACCTCCACGATCCGGGCCTCGTCCTCCGGGGTGATGTGGATCTCCTCATACTCGGTGCGCTGGGATTCCGCGGCGACGATGTCGAGGTTGATGTCGAACAAGGTGGACTTCGCCGGCTGACCCTTCTGCACCGAGCGCAGGATGCCGTTCAGGATGACCCTGTCCCCCGGGGAGACGCTGCCCGCGGCATCGTCCTCCAGGTATCCGGTCAGACGCTCCGGCTGCGCTCCTCCACGCAACCCTTCGGGGCTCTCCTGGACCTCCACCTTCTGGGTGTCCACGAACCGCGACTCCTCGGTGAGGAGCTTGAACTTGGTGGAGCCGGCGCTGCGCCCGCACCCGTCCTGCTCCTTGTAGCACTCCATGGGCTCCTTGAAGAACAGCCCCTCCTGCGCCTCCTTGATGACATGGCCACAGCGGAGGCACTGGAACAGCCCGTCGGTGATCTTCGGCCTCACCTCGGTGGCCTTGCGGACCAGGCCTTCCACGGACACCAGCTTGCCAACGTGCTTGGCCCTGAGATCGCGAATCTCCACTCGGGAGTCCCGGGGGAGGTTGATGAGCCGGAGGTTGATGTCCGCCGTCCTCATCTCCTGGTGCATGAGGTTCTTCAGCGCCTGCTTTCCGGCCAAGAGGCACAGGTCGGGGTGATCGAGAAGGTAAGCGGCGAGGTCCGCGTCGAAGCGGTCCAGGTCGGCGTACACCACGTTGACGCTCCTAAGCTCGGGGTAGAGGTCGGCGACCTCCCTGACCTTCTGCATGTACTCGGTGCCCTGGAAGAACGCCTCCCACTTGGAGACCATGCTGATGTCCACGCCTGGCTTCAGCTTCTCGTCCCTCTGCTGGTCGTCATCAGCGGCGCCGTTCACTACCGCATCTTCCGAGTAGTCCTCTTCCCCTGGCAAACCCTCACGCCTCCCTGCTGCAGAACCGCTTCCTCCCTATCCGCCAAGTAATATAGGTTGATTTCCTCAATCTCCTGTGCAGGACCCGCATCCCTTGGTCTTCTCTCCTCGCACCACAGTTAGGCCTCGACGCTTGATGAACGTATCCCTGGGGGCCCCGAAAGTGCGGGACGACCTCACTCGGGACGCTCCGGGGGGAGGTACTCCATCTGGATGCGCACCACCTCGGCGCTGGTCTCCACTTCCGAATAGCGGTCGAGCGGTTCCTGGTTAAGCTTCAGGAACTGCTCCCCCCAGCCGAACTTGGACAGCGCCTGCACGGCCTGCTCCTTGTAGCCCATGATGTACAGCGACGCGGCCAGGGCCTCCACGCTGGAGAGCTTGAACGGCTTCCCCCAGTTCACGGGGTTGGCCGCGAGCATGTACGGCAGGGACCTCTGCCTCAGGTCCCTCCTCAGTTTTGGAAAGGTATCGATCTGGTTCCACGACATGTCCATCACCATGATGCCATGGGCCTCCGCGGCACGTCGGTCCTCGCGGGAGACGGCCTTCTGGGAGAAGGGCGTGAGGACTATGGCCCCGTAGGGCGCGCGCTTCAGGGACGCGATCTCCTGGGCCAGGTTGAAGCGGATGAGCTTCTTTCCGGTGCACTTCTTGGGATCGCACTGGTCCTCATCGTACACGTACAGGCGGACGGCCATCGTCACGCACTAAGCGCTCTTCGCATAAAGACTTCACCAGAGCATGTCTTTATTTGACCGGAGCTTACACCTCAAAGATGGAGCTCAGCATCCCGGTGGTGGTCCTGTGCGCGGTCTTCCTGCTCATCGCTGTGCGGCAGGTGGGCGGGTACCGCCTCCAGATCTGGCAGGTCATGCTGGGTGGCGCGCTGGTAGTGCTGCTGACCCTGCAGATCTCTCCCTTGGATGCATTGGCGGCGATCAACATCGACGTGATGCTGTTCCTCCTGGGTATGTTCATCGTGGGGGAGGCGCTCCACCGCAGCGGCCTATTGTTCCATCTCGGACACCGGGTGTTCCGCCGGGCGGGGAGCGTAGACGCGCTCGTCCTCCTCGTATTGTTCTCCATCGGCGGGTTGTCGGTGCTGCTCATGAACGACACCCTGGCCATCATCGGCACGCCCCTGGTGCTGCACTTCGCGCTCAAGCAGAAGGTGTCCCCCAAGCTCCTGCTTCTGGCATTGGCCTTCGCGGTCACCATCGGCAGCGCCATGAGCCCCATAGGGAACCCCCAGAACCTGCTCATCGCGCTGAACGACGGCATCGATGCTCCCTTCGTGACCTTCTTCTCTCGGCTGTTCGTCCCGACGATCGTCAATCTCCTCCTGGCATACGCGGTCCTGCGATGGTTCTATAGGGACGAGTTCCGGCGGGAGCTCCCCCCGATGGAGGATGATGGTGTCAAGGACCTCGTCCTCGCGAAGTGGTGCAAGGTCTCGCTGGTGCTCATCATCGCCATGATCGCCCTGAAGATCGTACTGGTGATGGTCCGGCCGGACCTCGACTTCCGCCTGACGTACATCGCCCTGGCCGGGGCCACCCCCATAGTGTTATTCTCCTCTCGGCGTGCCGAGGTGGTCAGGAACGTCGACTGGTCGACCCTGGTGTTCTTCGCCTCCATGTTCGTCCTCATGGCCGCGGTGTGGAACGCTGGCTTCTTCCAGGGACTGCTGGACGGCGTGACCGGCCTGACCTCCCTGCCCATGGTCCTGGGGGTGAGCGTGGTGCTGAGCCAGTTCATATCCAACGTACCGTTCGTGGCATTGTACATGCCGCTGCTGCTGGAGGCCGGCGGAGGGACTACGGAGATGATAGCCCTGGCCGCAGGCAGCACCATCGCCGGGAACCTCCTCATCCTGGGGGCGGCCAGCAATGTTATAATTATCCAGAACGCCGAGAGGGAGGGGCAGACCCTGACCTTCCTGGAGTTCGCCCGCGTGGGCATTCCGCTTACTCTGCTCAACTGCCTAACGTACTGGCTGTTCCTCGAGTTCCTGTAAGGAGGCCCGGGGACCGAAGAAACGGTCCACCCATTCGGATATCTGGTCACGCAGCCGCCTCATCTGTTCCAGCTGCTCTTCGTCGTTCCCCTCGAAGGTCCGGGGGTCGTCGAAGCGGGCGTGGACCTGCTCCGGCGCGGGGATGTAGGGGCAGTGGCGCTTAGCCTCGTAGCAGGTAGTGACCACGTACTCGAACCGAGTGCCAGCACGGATGAACTCGTCCACGCTCTTCGGCGTCTTGTTAGAAATGTCCAGACCGACCTCGCGCATGACCTCCACCGCCCGAGGGTCCAGCTCGGCCGAGGGCTCGGTGCCGGCCGAGAACGCCTGGAAGTACTCCCCGTAGCGGTCGTTCAGGAAGGCCTCGGCCATCTGGGAACGGGCGGAGTTATGGTGGCAGACAAAGAGAACGTTCTGAACTGTCCGTTTTTTACTGTCGTACGGGGCCATGGCGATCGCCCCTGATTATGCGGTCCGGATATGATAAGATGATGCCGGAACGAGAGAACGCAACGTTTATTGTCAATGAGTTCATGGTTATCTTCTCCCCGATGAAGATAACATCTGAACTGATTAAATGATGAATGATGGGCGATCCGAGGGGAGTCCAGCAGCATCTGGCTGCGTTCATTTTGAATGTTGTCAAACATATAGTTCCTGATTCAACGACAGGACTCGCTTCTCTCTGATGAGAGAAGTGGAGGACCCATCTCCACAGGCGTCGATTCGGGCGCTCCCCGCCCTACAGTTATTAAGTATGTTGATCGCAGCGTTAATGTCCCTATCAATGGTGAGGCCACAAGAGGGACAAACAAACGTTCTCTCGCTTAATGGCATCTCGATAATATTACCACACGCTGAGCATGTTTTACTTGTTGGAGAAAATGGTTTATCGAATATAACTTGAGTACCAGCACTTGAAGCCTTATACTCAAGCATCCTTCTGAACTTATACCAAGAAACATCCGAGATCGATTTGGCTGTTCTCTGGCCTACAATCATTCTTGAAATACCCAATGATTCGACTGCGATTAAACGGTATTCATCCACCAACGCTCTGGATGTTTTGTGAAGAAAATCGTTTCTCTGGTTCTCTACTGTTTCATAAGCTGAAGCGATAAGGTCCTTGGTGCGCATCCAGTTATTGCTGCCCTTTACTTTTCGAGAGAGGTCTTTATGGAGCCTCCTGATCCTTTTTTCTGATTTTGCCAGAAAACGAGGATTCTCTATCTTGGTGCCATCTGAGAGTGTAGCAAAACTGAGCACCCCCATATCGATACCGATCTCCCCTCCAGCAGTACGTTCAACTATTTCATCAGGAATGTCGCAGGTAAATATGATGTGCCACTTTCCTGAAGGTTTCCTGATTACTGTGACCTCCTTTATCTCCCCTTCAGTCTCTCTGTGAACGACCGCTTCAATCTTTCCGATCCTCCCGATTTTTACTGTTTTATCGTCAATAATTTTAACTGAGAGAGGAGCGAACTCTATACTACGTAAGCTCTTTTTATATCTGGGAAGCCCTGGTTTTCTTGCCTTACCTTCTTTCCATTCGGACATTTGACGGAAGTAATAGTCTAAACCTCTTGATATCCGCTTTGCGATGCTTGTTAAGGTAATTCGATACATTGCTCCATAAGCAACGTTTTCTTTTCGTAATGATGTTACGTGGTACTCTAGATCATATTTCCTAATCTTGATGCCTTTTTCCAGATATTCTTCCTTGTAGATGGTGAGAAGACGGTTGTATACCTCAGTACCGATCCGAATTTGCTCTTCTAATCGACGTATTTGTTTCTTGTCTGGGTATAACCGATATTCGTACTTTCGAATTGCCATCAATATTAGAACGGGCAATTGTATTAAAAAAGCTTAATCAAAGAGGTCCCCGAAAATTGAAAGTCCGTTGATGATGCTGGATGGTCCATAAAACATCGAAACTATCATATAAAAATATTCCTGCATGACGATTGTCAGACACAAAGCCTTATCCGCCCGCGGCCCATTCACCTTTTGGGGTAAGGATGCACACAGGGTTCGATATCTTGGAGAGCAGTGGCGCTCTCCGACGCCATTGGGTCCGCAGGCTCATCGCCGGGCTGGTGGACATGATCATCGTCTTCGTACCGATCTGGATGGTTCTATCCTATCTTGAGGTTCCGGACCTCACCATCGCCACTGGCGTTAGCGCCGGGGTGGGGTGGTTCCTGTACGCGGGGTTCCTGGAGGGCCGCTACGGCCGCACCGTGGGCAAGCTACTGGTGCGGCACAAGGTGGTGTCCATGCGCGAGCACCGCAACTACCGGCAGACGTTCATCCGGTCCGTCCCCAAGCTGTTCTGGTTCATCTTCCTGCCCTTCGACGTGTTCGCTGGGCTTGCCACGGAGGGTGATCCGCGCAAGCGGTGGTCCGATGGCGTGGCCCACACGCTAGTGATAGCATACTACCCCTCAGTGTCCCGGGCCCGAAAGGTGCCCCGGGCGCAGCCGCGCATGCACCGCCGGGAAGGCAAGTTCGACCTCTGAGCTACCGCAGCTGGTCCTGGAAGAACTTCCAGATGACGGCCGTGGCGTTCATGGTCATGGGGTCATCCTCATTATGCATGCGTACGCGACCTCCCGGCCACACGTGGCCCGCGTCCTTCGATCTGTAGGATAGGACGTCGGCCTTCCTGTCCCGCGATCGGTAGTGCTCCACCAGGACACCGTTCTTCTCCCTGATCGTGGGCGTTGCGAAGCACTCGTTCACCCTGACCCAGTAGTCCACCGCCTCCTCCGCCGGTAAAAGGTTGTACCTGTGGCTGTGGTAGAACGGCACCAGCTCGTCCGCGCCGCCGTTGACCATGAGGACAGGCAGCGGTCTCTTCGGTCTGAGCTCCAGGATGACATCCCCAATGGTGGCGGCCACGGGGGCGATGGCCGTCACCTTGTCGGCGAGCTGGATGCCCGCGAGGTGCGCGAGCATGCCCCCGTTGGACATGCCGGTGATCAGTGTGCCGTCGACGTCGTAGCGGTAGTCCAGCTCGTCGATGATCGCTGAGAGAAAGCCGACATCATCCACCTTCTCGTACAGAGCGTCGCGGCAGCAGAACCAGGCGTTCCAAGCCCTCTCACCCCGGTCCGAGGCGTGGATGCCTATGGGGTAGGCGACGATGACGTCCTCCCTATCGGAGAGGAGAGAGAGTTCGGTCATGGCCTCCATGAGGTAGGGGTTGCTGCCCAGGGCGTGGAGGGCGATGATGAGCGGCGCCCCCCGCGGCTCGGGCGGAAGGTGAAGAAAGAACGATCGCGTCCGTCCGTCGACGAGGAGCCTCTCCATGCCTGGGTGATGGCGAATATGTTATTACAGGTTACCCCTCGACCCACCACACCCAGCCACCGCGCTCGGTGGAGACCTTTCCACTGATGAGGCCTTTGCGGCGCATGACGTTGAGCGTCCTGGCCAGGTCGTCCGGGCAGCGAACGCCCTCCTCCGCTAGTTGGTTCTCGAGTTCTATGGTGGTAAGAGCGTGACCTCGCAGCTTATCGACTATTATGGGGTAGCGCTCCTCCGGGGAGACCATAAGAAGGCATAGGTAAGAGTGTGATAAAATCATTGGCTAGATAGCAAATGGACATAAAAAAATGTCAGGAATAAATGGAATAAAAAAAGAAAGGGGTTAGTTAATTGGTTTAAACGGTGATGCTCTTGGTTCCAATCACGGATCCATCCTGTCCCCATATAATGGTGCAGGTGTACTCACCCTCTGCAAGGTCAATGGTAGAAGCGGTGGTCTTTACAGTAATGTAGTCACCCATGCTGATCTTACCATCCGCACCGAGATCAGTATAAGAAATCTCACAGACCACGGTGTCAAAAGTGACATCAGGGATAGCAGTGTTCATAACCACAGCGCCCCCCATCACACCATCAAAGCCAAAGGCTACCTTGCAATCGGTAAACTGGGTCTCCTTGCTGAACGTACCGAAGGTGAACCTAAGCTCGTCGTTATCAACCTTTTCAACAGATGCAACCGATCCAGTGGGCGCAGAGGAGCTAGTTCCTCCGAATCCCATGACCATTACGTACAATACCGCGGCCAGCACGACGGTGATAGCGACCATCAAAATGGTCGCGATGACCGGGGACACCGCGGAGCGGTTCTTAAAGCTCTTCTTCATCATTGTATAGTCCTCCATTCTTTGGTAGACAAGCTACCAGTATCAGCTACCCTAGTAGCGCTAATAAACATTTTGCTGTGAATATCTTTCTATCGCTCTCGAAATCAGCAATGATAATGATTCTAATATAATATAAAAAGATATAGAGATTACTCTGGGTGCCCCAGGTCGATGACCTGATCGCACACCAGATTGAGCATCTCATGGACCTCCGGGCGCAGCTGCTCCTTTATACTAAGTATAACAGGATAGGCCTCCTTGGCGCTCAGCCCACTAATGAGGACATGAAGGAACTCGGACAGCATCTTGGTGTCGTTGTGGATCGCCAGCGAGTTTATGGAGTCTACAACAACGAGCATGGGCGACCCCTTGAGACGGCGGGAGAGGAAGTCTACCTTGAGGATGACGTTCTCCAGAACGGTCGGGCTCTCCACGTAGATGATCTTGTTGGAGATCCTCTCCATATCTCCCATTATCATCTGCGATATGGTGTCCACGAAAAGGATGTTGGTGGTGTCGATCTCCAGCGCGTCCAGAGAGGCATTTATGGTCGTAGCCGGCACCGCGGAGGTGATGTACACGCAGCTGACCTTCTGGCTTTGGGCGAAGTCGTCCACCAGACCACGCAGCACGTCGAAGTAGGAGCCCATGGGGAACTCCAGAGCGACTGCCACTGAAGGTCCCACATCGTTCAGGCGCTTTGCGACTATAGAACCGACATCCTCGCTCATAGTCCACCTCTTAACAGCGGTGTTACGAGAACGCCGCAGGTGGTGAGGTCGATGACGTACTTGGCTCTTGAGTGACAGGTGGCCTTCATCTTTAACACCTGCATGGTACGCAGAAGGTCCGAACGCCTCTCCAGGTTCCCGAGGATGATGACCCCGTCGGAGATGATGCTCTCGATGCTGGTGCTGGGGTTGGCATCCGCGACCAGGATCCCGGTGCAGTTCTTGACGTACATCGTTTCCGACAGCGTCAACAGCAGGTCCCGGGGGATGGAGTCGTCCTTGATGCCGTAGAAGATGGTGTGGTAGGTGTCGATGACCAGCCTCTTGATGTTGTGCTCCAGGATGTACTTGGAGATGTTCTCCCCCAGCCTGCTGAACTCCTCGCTGGTCTCGGGTCGCCCAGATATGGAGCTTCCGTCCAGGAAGTCGCTCAGTTCCAGGAAGGTCAGGATGCCCTTCTCCATGAGCCTGTTGTCGAAGAAGTCGAACTCCGGTACCGACGCTATCAGTTTCTCCGGCCTCTCCACGGTGGTGAGCACCAGGGAGCGCTCGCCCATGGCCGCACCGCGTACGGCGAACTCCAGGGCAAGCGAGGTCTTACCTACGCCGGGGACGCCGGTGACGAGCACCAGGCTGCCGGTGGGTATGCCTCCCCCCAGTATGGAGTCCAGGCCTACGATGCCGGTGACGCATCTGGCCCGTACCGCGGTATCTTTCATGACATGTGATACGAGACCGGGGGGTAATATTATTAATGAGCTAATTATTATATTTTGAAATAGATAGCTTATACAAGAACCTCTGGATGTATCATTATCGGGGGAAATCACAGCATGGTCGGAGCCGCCAAAGGATTAAGTGATTCCAGAGCGTGCTGGAGGTCATGAGACCGGTCTTGCAGGTGGCTCTGGACCTCATGCACCTGAAACGGGCCTTGGAGATAGCCTCCGAGGCGGTGGAGGGGGGAGCGGATTGGATCGAGGCGGGGACCCCGCTCATCAAGTCCGAGGGTGCGGACGCGCTGCGTCAGCTTAAGAAGGCGTTCCCGGGGCACGTGATCGTGGCGGACATGAAGACCATGGACGTCGGCTCCTTTGAGGTGGAGATCGCCGCCAAGGCCGGGGCCGACGTCATCAGCGTGCTCGGCCTCGCTGACGACGGGACCGTTCACGAGGCGGTGCTCTCCGCCCGGCAGTACGGCGCCAAGGTCATGGTGGACCTCATCGGCACGGAGGACAAGGTCTCCCGGGCCAGGAGGGCCGAGGAGCTGGGCGCGTCGCTGGTGTGCCTGCACGTGGGGATCGATGAGCAGATGAAGGGCGGGGCCGCGCCAGCTGACCTCGTGAAAAGGGTGTCCAGCGCGGTGGGCATACCGGTGGCGGTGGCCGGGGGGATCACCTCGGAGACGGCCCCGGCGCTGCTCGCGGCGGGAGCGTCGGTCATCATCGTGGGGGGCAACATCATCAAGGCCGAGGACGTGGCCGGGGCCGCGCGGCGCGTCAAGGAGGCCATGGCCTCTGGTGAGGCTATCGCCGGCACCACGTCCAAGAAGTACGGAGAGGGGGAGATCGCCCTTGCTCTGTCAAAGGTCTCCACCTGCAACGTCGCCGATGCCATGCACAAGGCCGGGGTGATGAGGCTGATACACCCGCGCATCGATCATGGCGTCAAGATGATCGGCCGGGCCCTGACGGTGCAGACCTCCAAGGGGGACTGGGCCAAGCCCGTGGAAGCGATCGACCGTGCCGAGGAGGGGGACGTCCTGGTCATCGATGCAGGGGGCTCCGAGATCGCCTGCTTCGGGGAGCTGGCGGCGTGGAGCTGCCGCAGCAAGGGGGTCCGCGGCGTGGTCATCGAGGGCGCGCTGCGGGACGTGGACGCCATCTTCGAGATGGGGTTCCCAGCCTTCTCCCGTTACATCGCCCCCAACGCCGGGGAGCCCAAGGGCTACGGCGGCATCGGGCATGAGATCGTGTGCGGCGAGCAGCTCGTCCGCACCGGGGACTGGATCGTGGGGGACGAGAGCGGGGTGGTGGTCATCCCCCAGGAGAGGGCGGTGGAGATCGCCAACCGCGCGGTGGACGTGGCGGAGAGGGAGGTCCGCATCCGCGAGGAGATCAAGCGCGGGGGAACGCTGTCCAAGGTCCAGGAGCTGGAGAAATGGGAACAGATCCGTTGATGAACCTGCACACGCACACGAGGTTCTCGGACGGGGACTTCACAGCGGAGCAGATCATCATCACCGCGGCGGAGCACCACCTCTCGCACATCGGCATAACCGACCACCTCATGACGGACAAGTGCCGCTCCATGTTCGCCGGCGACCTCGGTAACTACATAGATGTCCTGCGGGAGCTGGGGCGGAGGCACCGTCACATCGATGTGCTCGCCGGGGTGGAGATCGACACCCGGCCGGACCACTGCGACCTGGAGAGCCTGCCCATCGACGACCTGAACCGCCTGGACTACGTGCTCTTCGAGTTCGTGCAGACCAAGGAAGGTACGTCACTGGAGAACCTGGAGCCGCTGCTGAAGGACATCAACGTACCCTGCGGGCTGGCGCACAACGACCTGGAGAAGAACTTCGCTCCCTGGGGCCCGGAGGCGGTGGCCGATTACCTCTCCACGTTCGACATCTTCGTGGAGGTCAACACCGCGTGGCCGTACAAACGGGACGGCCTTATGTTCTGGGAGAGGGCCGAAAGGTACTACCAGGCGTTCACCGGGAAGGTCCTGGTGTCGGTAGGCACGGACGTCCATCACAGCCTCGCCGAGGTCTACAACCTCGACAAGGCGTACCATTTCCTTCGGCGGGTGGGGCTGATGGACGACCTCGTGGTGCGCTGACCGGCTCAGAACCTTATACCGCCGGCCATGGCCTCGAGGCGGCGTATCCTCTCGTCCATGGGGGGGTGGGTCGCGAACAGGTTGGCCAGCCCCTTCGCGGAGAAGGGGTTGACGATCCATAGGTTGGACGACGCGGGGTTGCCTACGGTCATGGGCCTGGCCTTGTTGCCGGCCTCCAGCTTCCTGAGGGCCTTGGCCAGCGACATGGGTCGGCCGATCATCATGGCGCCCTCGTAGTCGGCCTTGTACTCCCGGCTGCGCGACACCGCCAGCTGCACCAGCATGGCCGCTATGGGCGCGGTTATGGCGACCACTAGGGCGATTATGAAGCCGCTGTTGTCGCGGTCACCGCCCCCTCCGAACATGGAGCCATAGAGGAGGGTGCGGGAGGCGAAGGAGATGGCCCCGGCCAGGGTGGAGGCCACGGTCATGACCAGCATATCATGGTTCTTGACGTGCGCCATCTCGTGCGCCAGCACTCCGGTCAGCTCGTCATCGTTGAGCAGCTGGAGGATGCCTTCCGTGGCAGCGACGGTGGCGTTCTTGGGGTTGCGCCCCGTGGCGAAGGCGTTGGGGGTCTGCGAGGGCACGATGGCGACCTTGGGCATGGGGAGATCGGCGGTGGAGGCGATGGACCTCACGATACGGTACAGCCGAGGTGAATCGGCCTCGGTCACCACCTTGGCCCGGTAGGACGCCAGAACGATCTTGGAGGAGAAGAAGTACGACACGAAGTTCATGACCGCGGCAAACACCAGGAACACCAAGGCTCCCAGGACCCAGTTGCCCACAAAGTATGTGCCGACGGCCCATCCTACGACGACGAAGATCACCGTCAGGACCGCGAACATCATGAATACACGTAGATTAGCGGAGGCCGCTCCCATGTTACTAACACCTGCAAAGTTCCAATAGACTATCACAGGAGTATAAATCGTTGTCGAATGAATGGTATGCTCCCGGTGAGGCGCGTTGTTAGGAAGGCGTTCTCTTTTTGAGCGCTGGCATGCCCGCGTCCGCCTCGTGGACGGGTCAGCGGCAGAGGGAGCGGAGCATGGGGCCGGCGTAATGGTAGATGGTGGTCGTCCCCTCGAAATGCGCCATCACCCGCCCCTCCTCGATGAGCTTGTCCAACGCCCTTTCCAGCTCCTCTTCCTCCATGGAGGTGCTGAACTGGAGCTCCTGGATGTTGGAGCCCCCGGTGTCCCGCAGCTGGGCGGCGATGACGTCCATGCTCTCCCTGCTGACGGTCCCCCCGGCCGCGGGAGCGTCCTGTTCCCGGACCTCGGAGAGGCGGTAGCGCACCCCGCTGCCTTTGAGCGATATGTGAAGGCGGTCAAGGGCGGGTGCCAGCTCATCCTCGCTGCGTACCTCCAGATAGTAGAACGCGCCCTGGCGCCGCAGTCCCGCCGATTCCAACATCTGATCGATGTCGGAGGGGGAGGGGCCGTCACTGGAGTACTCGAGCGAGATGTAGGCTATCATGGGGGCTGAATCCCAGCCTGGTGGTAATTATGATTTCGTCCATCCGCGCCCTGACTACCGCATTTCTAATAATGCGGAAGCGTTCTTAGCCCCATGGGCCCCGACCAGGCATTCATGAGGGGATGGTTCCAGCGGTACTACCAGAGCCGTCCCCCCAGGGCACCGGAGAGGCTGGACCGGAGGGAGTTCGGGTTCATGTTCTTCGACCGGGACTACGTCCAGAGGCATCTGGGGTTCGGGGAGGTGGGCCAGCTGCACTCCTTCCTGCAGGGGCAGGTGCCGTCCCATACCTACTACTCCTCTGCGTACTACCAGCTGCCCGCCGCGGCCACCATGGAGGAGAAGAAATGGCTGGGGGCAGACGTGGTGTTCGACCTCGATGCCGACCACGTCAAGGGCGCGGAGACGCTAACCTACGCGGAGATGCTGGCGCGCATCAAGGTGGAGCTGCTCCGCCTCCTGGACGACTTCCTGCTGGGGGACCTAGGCCTGGACGTGTCGCACCTAAAGATCGTCTTCTCCGGCGGTCGGGGCTACCATATCCACGTGGTCGATGCCAGACTGGCCACGCTCCGCAGCCACGAGCGGCGGGAGATCGTGGACTACATAGCGGGCACCGACCTGAACATGGAGTGGGTGTTCCCGGAGCGGATCACCAATGTGAAGACGTTCCGTGCCGGGGCCCAGGAGAGCAGGGTGCGCAGCATTCCGTCCATCAGCTCCGGGGGGTGGCGTCGGAGGATGCGCGACGGCATCGTATGGCTGGTGGAGGAGATGCGCTCCCGGGACCTGGATGACCTGCGGGCGCGGCTGCCCACGCTGGCCCAGGAATCGGACACCATGATCCAGGGGATGCTGCGGGACCTGTACTCCAAGAGCGGGAGCAGGGAGGGCGCGGACCTTATGCTCTCTGGCAACGCCTTCTCGAGCTTCACCGACCGGAGGCATCTGGACCTGTTCCTCCGCCTCCTGGAGGTGGAGGTCAAGCCCCGGTTCACGGCGGAGATCGATGAGCCGGTGACCAGTGACATCAAGCGACTGATCCGCCTGCCCCTCTCCCTGCATGGGAAGACCGGCCTCAGGGTCACACCCATGAGCCGAGAGCAGCTGAGCTCCTTTGACCCTCTGCGCGATGCCGTGCCCGACATCTTCCCCGAACGGCCGATCGAGGTCTACGTGCCCCGGCCCGCCGAGGTCGAGATCAAGGGCGAGCGTTTCCGCGTGCAAGGAATATGCGAGGTGCCGACGTATGCGGCGATCTTCATGATAGGCCGCCGCATGGCCACTCTGGAGGTCCCCCCGGAGGAGTGAACGATAATATCCAGAGAGAGGAGTCAGGAGCAAAGATATTTATCTGCATTGTATAATTTTCGCACGATTCTTATGGGATTGAACCGGGAAGCGTTGGAGGGTGGAGTTCATCTGACCCACGTCCGCGCGACCAAGAAGAAGCTCATGCTGGTACAGGTCGCCATCGTCCTGCTAGCGGTCGCACTGCTGACGGCGCTGGGCGGGGAGGTCCAGGTGAAGCCGTTCTACTTCAACATCGGTTCCATCCTGTACTTCATCATATTGATGGCCCTGATCGTGGGTGTGGAGGGGTTCTTCTTCCGCTATCTGGAACTGAAGCACATGAAGAGCCAGAGCGCCAAGTCCTACATGCTCAAGACCTCCATCTACCGCAGCCTCATCATCATCGCCATATCCGGCGCCGTACTCGTCATAGTGGTGGCGCCGTTCCTGGCCAACGCCGTGGCCAACTTTTCCAGTGAGACGGGCACCACCACCACGGCGGCCCCGTTCAACAACCGTGACCCCCTGGGCCTCACCACCGTCGATCACATATGGTTGGACAGCGCGTCGGGGGCCGAGGTCATCATCATCTCCGACTCCAACTATATGTCGTACAAGGGTGACGCTGATGAGCTGCGGCAGTATGCCGTCATGACCACCACAGAAACGTCGGCGGGGGTGGAACTGGAGTTTCCCCAGACACCTTTCGGCATGTACTATATCGTCGTAGATCCCGAGAACCCCGTGGAAGTGTCCTATACCGTGCACCGGACGCCCTCGCCCACCTTCGTTGCCTTCGTCACTCTGTTCGCGCTGGCGTTCATCGCCGCCTACTCGGGATGGGTCGCTTTCGCCTACCAGACCCGGAAGCAGTTCACCAAGGGCGCCATCTACAAGTGAAGGGCGCAGCAGCTGGGAACGTTCTCCACGCGATAGCCTTGGTCAAGGGCCCACTGCACCGTCCGTGGGGAGGGGTTCACCACCCCCGCGGCCCCATCCTCGATGGCCTGCACCTCCACCTCCCACTGACCTCTTGGGCGCATGCAGCCCAGGAGGACCGGGGCGGGGACGGTGGCGACCGCCTTGCCCACGGCGCGGACCAATCGTTCCGGGGGGACGGACCTATGCTCATACATCGTACCCCTGGCCCCCATGAGGCCCAGGATGATGAGGGCGCGGACGCTGTGCGCGGAGATAGTTTCCAGTGTGCCCTCCTCCCCCCTCTCGGACTGCAGGCCCACGCACACGTGGGGGACCAGCCGCCCCGTGGGCTCGAGCAGCTCCATGGTGCGGCAGTAGTCACGGGGGGACGCCTGAAGGTGCAGCGTTCCGGAGATGGTGAGAGGGTCCTGCACGACATCTACGGAGAACGCTTCCGCCCCGCTCGAGATGACCGCCGCCGCGTCCTCCTCGTCCAGGAGCCCGGGGTGAACGTTCACCTGCAGGCCAGTGGTGGCCCTGATGCGGCGGACGGCGCCAGAAAAGTCGCCGAGCGGCACCCTGCCCCGGCGGTCGCAGCCCCCGCTGAGCAGGAAGCCCCTCCCACCCTCGAATGACAGCCTCGCCGCCGCCCGCTCCAGCTCGTCAGGGTCGAGGGCGGGTCGCATGCCCTGAAGGTATCTCCCCCGGCAGTGATCGCACTGCAGCGAGCACCCTTCGCCGGTCACGGAGAACGCTGGAAAGCTCTTTCCAGGACGGTAGAAGGTAACCCTGGTGGCCACATGAGCGCCAAGGACCTGCTATACCAAAAGGTTTATTGGAGTGATTACATTCCGAGGATAGAGGATTTATATGAAGGCCTATCGCGCTAACGGTGAGTTCAAGACCGGAAAGTTCAGCTGGCAGAAGTTCAGCATCGAGATCGCCGCTGAGAATGAGGCCGGTGTCACCGAGCAGATCTATTCTAACTTGGGAAGCCGCCACAAGCTCAACCGCACGCAGATCAGGATCGCCGAGATCAAGTCCATACAGGGCGATGAGATCATCAGCCACACTGTAAAGTACCTCGCTGAGGGTCACTGATGAACGAGCAGGAGCTGCGGCAGGCGATGTCCACACTGGAGCTCTTTCGGGCCCAGTTGGAGAGCATCGCGGAGAACCAGCAGCTCATTCAGCTCTCCCTGGAGGAGCTGGGAAGGGCGAGGGAGACCTTGAACCAGTTCCAGAACGCCAAGGAAGGCGACGAGCTGCTGGTGCCGATCGGCGGCAATTCCTTCGTGTTCGCCAAGGTGGCCACCAACGCCAAGGCAATTGTGGGCATCGGGACCGGCATCTCGGTGGAGAAGAGCATGGACGAGGCCATCAAGACCATGGACGACCGCTCCAAGGAGCTGCTGGACACCATGAACAAGCTCAACGATCGCCGGCTGGCCATCGAGGAGCAGGCCAACGTGCTCTCGCAGGCCGTACAGCAAGAGGTCCAGGCGCTTCAGCGCAGTAACTGAGCATGGGGGTGGCCATCTGTTCGACTCGCTCAAGAAGAAGCTTTCCGCGCTTCGGGGCAAGGCGACAGAGCTGCCCTCCAACGCTGAGGAGGCGGTCGGCGACAGCGGCCGCAAGATAGACGAGAAGGAGGTCGACGAGCTCCTGTGGGAGCTGGAGCTGGGTCTTATGGAATCCGACGTCGCCCTGCCGGTCATCGAAGAGATCAAGAACAATGTCCGCGAGGGACTGGTCGGCAAGAGGGTCGACCGCAAGTACAGCCTTGATAAGGTCGTGGAATCCTCCCTGCGCAATGCCATAGAAGCGGTCCTCAAGAAGAGCGAGTTCGATTTTGATGGTTATGTGAGCTCGCATGAGAGGCCGGTCATCATAATGTTCGTGGGCATCAACGGCACGGGCAAGACCACGGCCATCGCCAAGCTCGCCAACCGGCTGCAGAAGCAAGGCCTCACCACGGTGCTGTCCGCCTCCGATACCTTCCGTGCAGGCGCCATCGAGCAGCTCACCGTGCACTCCGAGAGGCTGGGAACCAAGATCGTGAAGCACCAGTCGGGCGGGGACCCTGCAGCGGTGGCCTACGACGCGGTGGACCATGCCAAGGCCAAGCGCCGGGACGTGGTCCTCGTGGACACCGCCGGACGGATGCAGACCAACACCAACCTCATGGACGAGATGAAGAAGATCAAGAGGGTCATCAGCCCCCATCTGGTCATCTTTGTGGGCGACTCCCTGGCGGGGAACGATGCCATAGAGCAGGCGGTGGCCTTCGACAAGGCGGTGGGGATAGACGCGGTGATATTGACGAAGATCGATACCGATGCCAAGGGCGGAGCGGCGCTGTCCATCGCCAACGCCATCGGGAAGCCCATCGCCTTCCTGTCCACCGGGCAGGGGTACGAGGATATCATCAAGTTCGACAGCAAGTGGATGCTGGAGCGCCTGTTCTCGGAATGAGTTTCGGCGAACCGATGCTTAATTTGATTACTTTTGCGGTTGGTATCGACGACGATATCAAATGTTGCCGTATGTCATCATTCACAACGCCGTGAGCGTGGACGGAAGAATGGACCGGGTGGACGTGGACCTGGAGCTGTACTACTCGCTCATCTCCACATGGAAGGAGGACCTCACCCTGGTAGGCTCCGAGACCTTCATGGACGCCGATCAGTGGGAGGCGTGGGTGCATGATGGCACCACCGACCCCTCCAAGCCGTTGCTGTCGGTCGTGGACGGCCGGGGACGGTTCAAGATGTGGGAGAAGGCCGTGCCTTCCCCGTACTGGCGGGCGGGGGTGGCCCTGTGCTCCCGGTCGACGCCTCAGGACCACCTCGACTACCTCAACCGGGTGGGGGTGGACGTCATCGTCACCGGGGAGGAGAAGGTGGACCTGAGGGAGGCCCTCGAACGTCTGGCCAGCGACCACGGTGTGAAGGTGATCAGGGTCGACAGCGGGGGCACCCTCAACGGAGCCCTGCTCCGGGCCGGGCTCATCGACGAGGTGAGCGTGATAGTGCTGCCTCAGCTCATCGGCGGCACGACCCCCAGCTCCCTGTTCCGGGCTGAAGATCTACCCGCAGGGGCCTCCCCCACCTCCCTGGAGCTGATCTCCTCGCAGGAGCTGAAGAACGGGACGCTGTGGCTGCGCTACCGCGTCCTTAAGTGATCAGTAGTCGGGCAGGGGGTCCTTGATGACCCCGGGGTAGCACAGCTGGGACAGGAGCACGGAGAAGACCTTGGCATCATTGACCAGGTTGTCCACCCGGATGTACTCGTCCACCCGGTGGGCCATCTCGTCCAGCGTTTCCCACACATAGGCGTCCATCCCCTCGAGGCGGAACCAGTTGGCGCAGGTCTGCCCCCCGATGCCGGTCATGGTGGGGCTCTTTCCGAGCACCCGGCGCACGGCCTTGCTCAGCGCCTTGGCACCCTCCCCATCGGCCCGGGAGGCTTGTCCTGCCGGGTCCACGCGGACGGCCTCCACAGTAATAACGGCCCCGGTCCTCTGCTCGAAGATCCTCGCCACCTCCTGGGCTGCCTCCACGCACTCCTGGATATCATACTCAGGGAGAAGACGGACATCGAAGAAGGTCACGTCCTCGCCGGGGATGGTGTTGACGTTCTCCACGTTGGCCAGCCGCTTGGTGGGCTCGAAGGTGGAGCGTTCAGGGTCAAAGAGAGGGTTCCTGGAAGGGAACCTGCCCCGCAGCTGTTCAGAGAGGAAGACCAGCAGCTCCGAGCCCACCAGCAGAGCGTTGATGCCCTTCTCGGGGGTGGATGCGTGCACCTGCTTCCCTTTCACCACGACCTTGAGCCAGATGATGGACTTCTCAGCGATCTCGATGACGGAGCCGTCCGCCGCGCCGGCGTCCGGGACATAGATGACGTCATCGGCGCCGAACAGCCCCTCCTTTATGAGGTACTTGATCCCATGGTCGGAACCGGCCTCCTCGTCGGCCACCACGGCCACCCCGAACCCGAGGTCGGGATCCAGCCCTGTGTCCAGAATGGACCGGGCCGCGAAGATGGAGGAGATCACCGCCTGTCCATTGTCCTCCGAGCCCCGTCCGTACAGCTTCCCGTCGACCACCGTTCCGTCGAAGGGGGGGTAGGTCCAAGCCTTCATGTCCCCCGGGGACACGGTGTCCATGTGAGATACGATCCAAACGGTGCGCTCGACCTTTCCATTGCGCCTGGCGAGGACGCTGGGGCGCACGCTGGAGGCGACCCTGCTGTCCGGGGAATTGAAGACGCGGATGTCCTGGAAGCCGCTCCTCCGCAGGAGATCCTCGATGAAGCGGGACCTTTCCAGCTCCCCCTGTCCCCCGTTCTCCGGTCCCATCGCCGGGATCCTCAGCATGGCCTTCATCTCCTCGATCATGTCAGGCCGGTACTTCTCTACAGATGCCAAAAGTTGCTCCATGGTAGGCAGGGGTAACACCATGCCGAAATGGTCAAGCGAAATATATCATGTCGCCTTCAGAAGGTGGAAAAAAGCCCCGGTCCAGCGGCGGACCGGGGTCGTGCGTTCACTCCCGGCGCACTATCATGGAGACGGCGTTGCCGCCTCCCAGGCACAAGGTGGCCAGGCCTGTGTGTGCCCCGCGGTCCTTCAGGGCGTACAGGAGAGTGGTCAAGACCCTAGTGCCAGAGCATCCGATGGGGTGGCCGAGGGCGATGGCACCTCCGTTGACGTTGAAGCGGTCGTCCGGCACTCCCAGCTCCTTCTTCACGGCCACCGAGGCGGTGGCGAAGGCCTCGTTATGCTCGAACAGATCGATGTCGTCGATGGTCATGCCCGCCTTCTTCAGCACAGCTCGCGTGGTCGGTATGGGGGCCTCCATGATCCACTCCGGCTTCGTTCCACCAGTGTGGTAGTCAACAATGGTGGCCAGGGGCTTGATGCCATGCTCATCGGCATACTCCCGCGATGCCACCACCACGGCCGCGGCACCGTCGCTGAGCTGAGAGGCGTTCCCTGCGGTGACGACGCCCCCCTCCTTGAACGCAGGCCTGAGCTTGGCGAGAGATTCCATGGAGATGTCCGGCCGCACACCCTCGTCCTGACGGAACGCGACCTCTTCCTTCTTGCTCTTGATCATCACCGGGAATATCTCCTCATCGAACTTGCCAGCCTTCATGGCCGCCAGAGCCTTCATGTGGCTCTGGTAGGAGATGGCGTCAGCGTCCTGGCGAGTGACGTTGTAGCGCTCGGCCACGATCTCGCCGGTGTTGCCCATGTGCTGATCGGTAGGTGCGTCCCACAGACCGTCCCTGACCATATGGTCCACTATCTTGTTGTCCCCCATGCGGTAGCCGAACCGCGCCTCCATCAGAAGGTATGGTGCAGCGCTCATGCTCTCCATGCCTCCGGCGACAACCACGTCGTTCTCGCCGGCGCGTACCGATGTCGCCGCCAGCATGACCGTCTTCAGGCCTGAGCCGCATATCTTGTTCACGTTCAGCGAGCCTATCTCCACCGGGAGGCCTGCCTTCAGCGCCGCCTGGCGAGCGGGGTTCTGACCGGTACCAGCGGAAAGGACGATGCCCATCATGCACTCCTGTATGTCCGCCGGCTCCAGGGTAGCCCTTTTCACCGCTTCGGTGATGGCGAACGCTCCCAGCTGGGGAGCGGAGAAGTTCTTCAACGAGCCTCCGTATTTTCCGACCGCAGTGCGGGCGGCACTGAGGATGACTGCTTCCTTCAATTGATCATACTCCTTTAAAGGTCTACAGGGAACCGATGCTCCCATCCAGCCAGGCCAGCGCCTTAATCTATTAAAAAAGTGACGGTTAGTTTATACGACAATGGTCGAGGTCAGGCCCATCCTCTTCAACGGTTTGGAAAGGTGGCGGCGGGAGCAGACCGGCGGCTCGTACCATCCAGGCGTGAGCACCCGCTGCCCCTCGGAGATGGTTGGACGGTCGGCAACGGTACCGCATCGGCGGCAACGATATCCCTGTCCTCGCCCCGCCGATTTCATGTTCTTTCCGCAACTTGGGCAGGGAGGGTTGCTGCGGACCGTGGCTGGGGCTAAGGAGATCACCTGGAACTTCTCCAGGTTGAGGGTCCGGGGCTGTTCCCGCAGTTCTCCTATGACCTTGACGCGATCGCCGGGGAGAAGCGCCCGGACCAGGTCCCGGAAGCCCTTGGAGGGCTCGTAGGCAGCGCACTCCAGCGGTCCCGCGCGTGAGCTCATGGAGAAGATGACGTGTCCGCCGGGGACGGTGCGGGGTGACGCGAGCACCGCTCCCTCCACCTCGTAGCTGCGGTTGGGGGCGAGGTCGGTCCATTCCCGCAGCACGTGGTCGTCCGTCCCCTGGTTGCTGATGAAGAGCATCCAGCGGTCAACCGGTTCCGAGGATATGGAGCGCTGCGCCTCGATGAGGTCCATGGGGGAGTCGCCCCTGATGCCGTAGAGTATGGGGCAGGTGGTATGGGGAATGATGGCGGGCCGCTGGGTCAAGGCATCGTAGTTGTTGAAGGTGGAGGGAAATCGTTCGTCCAGGAGGGACACGTCCCGGGAGGACACCTCACGGGGGGAGCCCCACAGGTCCTGGCGGCGATAGGTGAGCACCTCGTAGGTGCGGTCTCGGGGCGACCATGACGCGGCCGCTGCGGCCCCTATGAGCCCCCGGCCGGAGTTGAGCTCGTATGTCTTCGCGTCCACATCATGCAGCGCGTTGACGGCATCCTGCTTGGCGATTATCTCGCTCACCGCGCGGAGGTATAGGTCCGGCCGGGGCGGGCGGGAGGACACCACCAGACCGGGATCGGAGTCGTCAAGCTGGGACCATCTCTCCAGAATTGGCCGGCAGCGATCGAGGACATCGTCAGGGTCCGGCTCCTGCACGGAACGGGCATAGCTGAGGATCTCCCGCTCCCCGATGCGGCCGATGGGGCGCGGTCGGCCGGTCCCCTTCCCGACACGGATGCATATGGCGCCGTTGCCCCTGGTCTTCCAGGGAACGGCAGGGTTGAGGCGCACCAGGCGCGGAAGGCCGATAACATCCAGGTCTGGGAGGGCCCTCACCAGCTCCGTGGCCAGGAAGGTGGTGCACATCCAAGTGGATGAATCGGTGTCGTCGGCGGCGATGATCAAGGCATCTCTGGGGGGAGTAGGAAATGCTCATATCAATCATTTCCGGTCGATCGCGGTCAAGCTGCTTACGATGAAGAACTCAGGGTCCTCAGAGGAACGCTGCAGGGCGATGTGCGCCGCGGTACCGGCGGGGATGCTGGTAGGCAGCAGCTCTGAAGAGCAGAAGGCGAGGGCCTCTCCCCCCAGGCCATCGGATATGTTCAGTAGGAACCCGCCGGTACACCCACGGCAGTGCTGGACTACCACCGTGAGCTCGGTGATGTCCTCTCCCACGGCCTCGATGCATGCGACCTCTATAGGTTGGAACTCGCTCATCGCCATCAGGGCCACGATGGCCGTAGCCGCTGCCACAAGGACATGCCTTGGCTCAGCCTCGGGAAGGTTCATGGAACTATGTCTATGCCCTGGAGGTATGGAGGCTTTCCCGATGCATTCAACCTACGTGGATAATCTTGAATAGGGCAGTGCGTATTTGCCCCTCATGTCGAAGCCGTTTACGGTCCAGCATGCCGAGACGCTCTCGGTTGCTACTCTTTTGATCGGTGTTGTCATCTTCGCGGTGGGTTTGCTCGATCTCCTCAACATGCGCTTCGTAGAGGTAGGGACCTGGGGATATTGGCTGCTGGGCATTGGTGCCGTAATGCTCTTGATCGGATTGATCTGGCTCGCAAGCTACCGCCTCAATGTGAGAAAGTTCAACAAGCTTATGGAGGAAAAGAGCAAGGCCAATTTCACCAGGAACATGGACGACGTCGAGTACCTCGCCTGGAGACTTCCACTGAAGTTCGAGGAGCGCCTATCGGCCAAGAAGAAGGAGCTGGGCATTAAATAGAACGTGCCTCCAAGAGGGGGACCCCTTTATTTCCACTGGAACCGGTGGGCCCTACCTGGTCTGTTACCAGGTCTGTTCATATGAGAGGTCGGTGCGTCTTCTTATTCTTCGTATCAGATCGCCCGACCTCCCAAGGCCACGATGTGGTTGACGATACGTGAATGGTCCTTTTCCTGAGAGAAGAGATGTACCTCCACATCGTCACCGTAGTCGACCTTGACGACCTCGGTGTGAGCGTGCAGCCAAGACAGAAAGGGATTGACACCTTCGACATGGGGTATGCGAAAGCTCATCTCCACGGGATACTCGAAGGTTGAGGTGATGACCCTTCGAAGTTCCTGCACCCCCTCACCGGTGGCAGATGACAGGACCACGACCTCCCGCACGGGAACGACGTCTCGGGCCATTCTTACCTTTGCTAGTACGTCCGAAGCCAGGTCCTTCTTGCTTAGAACAAGGACCAGAGAATGAGGATCGACCTCTGGGAACAGGACCCCCCTGGAGGTCTCGAGCTTCCTTCGCATCTCCTCAATGCTGTCGGAGCAGTCCGCGACGAGGATGACCAGGTCGGCGAAGTACACCTCATCGATGGTGCTCTTGAACGACTCGATCATGAAATGGGGAAGGTTGGAGAGGAATCCGATGGTATCTGTGATCAGTATCTGTTTGCTTTCTCCATCCATTCTCCCAGTGGTGGTGGAGAGAGTGGAGAAAAGGCGATCCTCCACCAAGGCCCTCTCCGTCGTGAGGGCGTTGAGCAAAGTGGACTTTCCTGCATTGGTGTAGCCAGCTATCGCTACGAGATTGAAACCTTTCTTTCTTCTTTGTTTCCTTTTATTACTATGGTCCGTCTCCAGTCTCCTAAGTTCATCATCGATCCGACTAAGCTGCCGACGAATAAGCTCATAGTAAGCATCGGTCTCGTACTCACCTCCACCCAGGAAGCCTGGGTGCTCTCCGCTCTTGGCATTATGGATCCATTCTCGGAGGAGGGGGATCTCATATATGAGCTTCGCACGATGGACCTGGAGCTGTGCCTCCCGGGAGAATGCCCTGGTGGCGAAAATGTTTAGGATCAATCGAACACGGTCGATGCATTCGATCTTCAGTTCTCGCTCTAGGAGAAGATGCTGAGATGGTTTGAGACTTCCATTGAATATCAAGAGATCGACAGGTCGTTTTTGAAGAAGTTCCTTAAGTTCACTGAGCTTTCCTTTACCGACAAAGCTCTTGGGGTGGGGTCGATCTCTTCGTTGAAGGACCTCGTATACGACCTGATAGGACATTGATGTCGCTAGATCCTCGAGTTCGATCACATCTTCTTGAAGGGTCACAACGGCGACAGGTAGTGTTCTATTTTTTGGGATTGCTTCGTTAGACGTTTTCTTTCCTTCCTTCTTTTCTCTATAATATAACGTTAGTATATTGCATTTCTCTATCTCTCTCTTTCTTCCTTTCCACTCTCTATCTGCATATCTTTCTTCTTATCCAAGGAACTCGTCTTTCAAAGGTTCTCTCGATCAGGAGATATTAAGCAGCCAGATACTTTCTTTTTAATTATCATGTCAACAAAAGGCGCCCGGTACCTAAGCTTCCTCTGCGCCCACTCAAAAATTTTTCAGTTCCACTGGAAATAAAGGGGTGGGGGTCATCTTCTTACAAACAGGGATAAAGAGTGTACTTATCTGGCCTCTAGTTCGAGACAAACTAAAATATACCTGCCTCTCATACCATTTTCGGGCAAAAAAGCGACCGCTTTTCCAATGGAAGAAAAGGGGTGGGGCGGTACCTTTTAAAAAAATTTTAGATGGGGAGCCGATTATGGACGAAACCGTATTCCAACAATACCTAAGCTCAAAAAAGATATTCCAAAGGAACAGAGAGATCCTAAGACCTTCTTATATTCCCGACGAGCTTCCCCACCGAAGAGAACAGATCAATCAGCTGGCATCCATCCTTGTGACCGCCTTGAGGGGCGAACGGCCTTCCAACGTTCTCATTTTCGGAAAGACGGGCACGGGAAAGACCGCGTCCGTTAAGTACCTGGGAAAGGAGATCAGGAAGGCCGACAGCGAGTTCAATCGCGTTAACTACCTCTACATGAACTGTGAGGTGGTCGACACTCAGTACGGAGTCCTTCAGAATGTCGGTAACATGTTCATAGAGGATTTCAACGACCGCATCCCCTTCACTGGATGGAGCACTGAGCGCGTCTATAACATCCTCAGGGAGAAGATCGATGAGACCAACCGGGTGGTGATCCTCGTGTTGGACGAGCTCGATAAACTGGTCTACAAGTCAGGCGACGATGTCCTCTACCATCTCTCCAGGATCAACGATGACCTGCAGAACGCCAAGGTCTCCCTCATCGGCATATCCAACGATCTGAAGTTCACCGAGTTCCTCGATCCCCGGGTCAAGAGCCGGCTGGGGGAGGAAAAGATGGTTTTCCCGCCGTACAACGCCGAGCAGCTGAAGGATATCCTGAACCAGCGCTCCAATATCGCCTTCTATCAGGGGGTCATAGATCCAAGCGTGGCGCCATTGTGCTCGGCCTTGGCGGCCCAGGAGCACGGCGACGCCCGTCGCGCCTTGGACCTGCTCAGGGTCGCCGCCGAGATAGCTGAGCGCAACGGAGACGATAAGGTGACCGAGGCCCACGTGTACAAGGCCAAGAACAAGATAGAGCTCGATTGCGTGACCGAGGCCATCAGGACCCTTCCCACCCAGTCCAAGCTGGTCTTGATGAGCATCATTCTCAATGAGGAGAGGGGTGAGGGCCGGCTCACCACGGGTGACGTCTATGAGACCTACAGGGAGCTCAGCCACATAGTCGGCGTGACAGTGCTCACGCAGCGCAGGATCACCGACCTCATCTCCGAGCTGGACATGCTGGGCATTATCCACGCGCGCGTGAAATCGTTCGGTAGGGGCGGCCGGACCAAGGAGATAGAGTCCTCGGTACCTCGAGTGGAAACGCTGAAGATACTGGAGGAGGACGAGATCCTTCAATCCATCAAGAACTACCGGCCCAAGAACCAGACCACCCTGATCTGATCATTCCGGAGGGTCTCTCTTCTCGGAGCCATCATCCTTCGCCTTGTTCTTCCCAAACGGTTGAACTCCCCTCCTCTTCATGAGGTCGAGTATTATATCCATTATGATGGGCAGGAGGACGATGGCGGCGATACACCCTATGAGGTTGACTACACTGTTCCGGGGGGTATAGGATGGAGCTGTTCCGGTGGCGTACAACTTGAGCAGGCCGAACCACGGCAGCTCGCCGCGCGCCTTTCCCACAAGCCACTCGTCCTTGACAGGCTCCTTGATGGTGCTGATCCACTTCTGATCGTACTTACCCATGTATGTACCGTCGGCACCCTCGTACCAGTTGTAGTCCCCCATGGTTATCAGCCCGCCATGGGGCGTGCCGCTGTAGTTCGGGGACTTCATGTAGTCGAGCATGGCGGTCAGGTCGATGGAGAGGGTCACTTTCTGGTACCCGATGTCGTACAGGTCCAGGACCCCGTCTATGTTCCACCACCTCTTCTCATCACCGGTCACCGACCACATGTTCAACGGAACGTTCGCCAAGGCAGGTACATCAAAGCCCCCTCCCGTGGTATTGTACACCAGATTGCACATGGCCCTATGGATTATGGGCTTGGACATGCCGGACTTATAATAGACGATCACGTCCCCCAGCTCACCATAGGTCGAGTGGCCGGCGGCCACCGCATCAAGGTACGTCACGACCTCGTTGGTCGATGTGACCTTCTTAACGACCACGATGTCCCCGGTGTCTATCGTCCCTATGGAACTCTCATCAGCATGCTGCATGCTCTTGGACTCGATGACGACCATGGGGGGCCATAATCCACTGTAAGCGAACACCGCTCCCAGCAGCAACAGGAAGACCAGGGGGGCAATGATGAACGCCTTAAGGGACGACAGCAGTCCAAGCAACCTCTTGCTCTGAGGGGGCACACCCTCATCAATGCAAGGGAAACTATAATAGATTTGGCAGTCGTGTCGCGCCCCTGATGCCAGGCCAGAAACGCTCAACCGGCGATGGGAAAATACATATGGGAACTAGGGAATCGTCCCTCTATGGGCAGGCCTGATAACGACACCTACTTTATGCGCATGGCCGATCTGGTGGCAACCCGCTCCACCTGCCTGCGGCGGAACGTGGGGGCTGTCGTGGTCAAGGAGAAGAGGGTCCTGACCACCGGTTACAACGGCGCCCCCAAGGGCCTGAAACATTGTGCCGAGGTGGGCTGCGTGCGGTTGGAGCACAACATCGAATCAGGGACGCGCCATGAGCTATGCCGGGGCGTGCACGCGGAGCAGAACGCGGTCATACAGGCCGCCTACTTCGGGGTTAGCATCAAGGACTCGACGATATACACCACCAACTTCCCCTGTATCATGTGCACCAAGATATTGGTCAATGCGGGGATCAAGGAGATCGTCTACAAGGACGATTACGTCGACGAGCTCTCCCGGTCGGTCCTCGACGAGAGCGGGATAAAGGTCCGAAGATACACCGGACCGACCGCGGACGAGAAGTGAGGACAGGGTCCGCATATGGAATGAATTTTTTATTTACCAGTCTTGATGATTTCTGATTTCAAAAATCAGACTGGATGGCCAGTGAAACCCATGGATGATAACGTCGCAACTAACAACAGTTTAAATATTATGAGTCTATACTCATGAAACCTTCCGGAGAGAGATCTGTGGGCAAAGCTGATACACTTCTCCAGGTACGAGATACCGAGGCCAAAGCAAGCCGAATTGTAGAGGAAGCGGACGAAAAGCAGAAGGCGATCCTGGTCGCAGCCCGCAGGGAGGCGATCGAGAAGTACCAGACTGCAGAGGCCGCTATCCGAAAGAAGACCGAGGCCGCCGTCTCACAAGAAAAGGCAAGCCTTGCCGCTCAAAGGAGCGATTCGATGCGCAAGGGGACAGAGGAGGCTGCCAAGCTGATGGCGAAGGCTAAGGATCGAATCCCCAAGGCAAAAACGCACATCAGGAACCATTTTGAGAGGACATTCGATGCTGCTACCGGAACAAATGAGTAAGATACTGGTCATAGGGACCAGGGACCGGCTGCCGGGAACTATCGACCTCTTGTATTCACTTGAGAACATCCATGTCGTCGACTTTTCTGAAGAAGAGGGGTTCACTTTGGGTGCGCCCCTGGCCACTGCCTCTGACGCTTCGCACAAGCTATTGAAGCTGCGTTCATTAGGCAAGGACCTCGAGCTCGACGAGCACGGCCACCATGAGAGAATGTCCGTCAAGCAGGTGGAAGATACCCTTGACAAGACCCTCTCCGATATCGAGTCAGAGATCGCGATGGTCGTAGAGTCCAAGAACGCCAAGCAGACCCGCCTCATCGAGGCTGAGACATACCTCAAGTCGCTGGAGGCGTTCAAGGGAATACCCCTGGACCTGGAGATGTATCGAGGCTACAAGAACCTCGAGGTGTTCACCGGGCAGGTCAAGACGGACCCAGAGCCGGGCGTACGTGAGGTATTGGGTGACGACTTCGAGATGTTCAGGGACAGCGGAGACAACAATTTCATAGCGCTGTTCGTTCCCAAGGCCAAGGCTGAAGAGGTCGAGAAGGCCCTGATAAAAGCCGGTTTCACCGACGTTCCTGCACCTGCGGGAACTGGCATGCCGGCCGAGATCGTCAGCAAGTTGGAGCAGGAGATCTCCAGCCTCAGCAAGGAATCCGAGGACGTCTCCGCGAAGCTGAAGGAGCTCCAGGAGAAGCATGCCACGTCCATCTTGGCCTCGGATGAGTATCTGAGCATAGAGGTGGAGAAGGCAGAGCTCCCGCTGAGGATGGGTGCTACGGACCACTCTTTCGTTCTTGAGGCCTGGGTGCCTACCAACGAGTATGGTGGCATAACCAAGTCCTTTTCCGACAAGTTCGGTGACGACATATACATCGAGCTCCTGGAAACGAAGGAGAGGAAGGAGAAGCATCATACCAAGGCGGAGGGGTCGGTGGAGGCGGGCGTAATGACCGCTGAGGCCATTGCCGTCCCCATGAGCGAGGAGACCCCCGTAAAGCTCAAGCACCGCAAGGTGGCAGATCAGTTCTCATTCTACACCAAGTTGATCAACAACCCTCGTTACAACGAGATCGATCCGACAATAGCCCTTACACTGTTCTTCCCTGTCTTCTTCGGCCTCATGATCGGAGATGTGGGGTACGGGCTGATATTCACTATCCTGGGATGGCTGGGCCTTACGAGGGCTAAGAGCAAGGATTGGCGGGGTCTATCCACTATCCTGTTCTACGGTGGTATAGTCTCAGTGTTCCTGGGCTTCTTCCTGTTCGGGGACATGTTCGGGATAGAGTTCACTGCAATTCATCACGGTGTGTCAGAACTTAGCAGCGTCACTTACACGTGGGCTGGTCTGTTGGGCATAGATATCCCGCACGTTCTGTTCAGCATCGGGGACTTCCCCGTCCAGCTAGGCTACTTCAGCAAGCTCGAGGACGTCAAGATGCTGCTCTATATCAGCGTCTGGATAGGGTTCTTGCACCTGATGGTAGGTCTGATCCTGGGACTGTACAACGTGTCACTGAGGCACGGCATCAAGGCCGCGATCTTCGAGAAGTTCTCGTGGATCCTGATCCTCGCCGGCGGCGCCTTGATGCTGCTGGTCATGGTCGACGTGCTCATCCTGGGCGGAGAGCTTAATGTGATGGACCCGTTGTTCCTAGGCTCACTGGCGCTGTTGATCCCAGGGCTTGCCCTGGCCTTGATAGCCGAGGGTGGGAAGGCCATCATTGAGCTTCCCGAGCTATTGAGCAATGTAATATCTTACACTCGAATAACCGCGATTGGGATGTCCAAGTCCGGAATGGCCTTGGCCTTCAACTACATCGCGATCGGACTTATAGCGCCCGAAGGTGGAGTATTCCTGGCGGTGGCCCTGCTGATATTCGTCGTAGGCCATCTGATGATCTTCATCCTGGGTCTAATCTCGGCCGGTCTGCAATCCATCAGGTTGCAGTACGTCGAGCTCTTCACAAAATTCTTCGAAGGCGGCGGTTTGGAGTTCAACCCGCTGAAGATTGAGAGAAAGCATACTATGGAGGAATAAGACATGGTAGACGTTAGCATTGGTGGTGGACTGGTTGCGATTGGTGCTGGACTGGCCGTTGGACTTGCGGGATTGGGAACGGGTATTGCCGAGGGTCCTATCGGAGCCGCTGCGGTCGGTGCGATCGCTGAGGATGAGAAGCTGTTCGGTAAGAGCCTTATCTTCACCGTCATTCCCGAGACCATCGTCATCTTCGGTCTGGTCATGGCCATCCTGCTCTGGATCAAGTTCTAAGCAGGAAGCAACTGGACAGGGGCTGACTCATGGCACTGGACAAGGTAGCCAATGATATCCTGGAAGGCGCCAGGCAAGAGGCCGCGAAGCGCATCCAGGACGCGGAAAAGGAGCGATCGAAGATCCTCCAGGAATCCGACCAGAGGATAGACAAGTTGCAGAAGGCAGAAGACAAGGAGCTCCAGGAGACCCTCAACAGGATGAGGCGACAGGAGCTTTCCAGCGCTGAGCTGGAATCGAAGAAGGTCATACTCAACGCCCGAAAGGAGATCTTGAACCAAACCTTCGCGGAGACCCTCAATGAGCTATCCGCTCTGGACCCGAAGCAAAAGTCTGCCCTATACAAGAAGATGCTGGCCGATGGTAAGAAGATCATCCACCATCCCAAGGTCCTCATCCCCAAGGGAGAGGCCGACCTTCTTGCTGGCCTCAGGGGCTGTGCGTCCCTGACCGAGATCGACATGGACCCCGGCTTGATCCTGGAGTCCGAGGACGGCGCGGTCCGGCTGGACTATCGCTTCAAGTCGATTCTGGAAGGTATCTGGGATCGAGAGCTGAAGAACGTTTCGAACATACTCTTCGAGTAAGGGTACTTTGGTGAATAAATGAAAGGACAAAGTCTGCGCAGGGGGAACTACGAGTACGCGACCACTCGGGTCAAGGCGAAGAAGAGCTCCCTGCTGACCAAGGACAACTATCCCAAGTTGCTGATGATGGACCTGAACGAGATCGGCAGGTTCATGGGCGAGACCAGGTACAAGGTCGAGATGACAGAGCTGGCGTCCCGGTATTCGGGCGTCGACCTTATCGAGCTCGGCGTGTCCAAGAACCTCGCCCGTACCTACAGGGAGGTCATCAGCTTCTGCACTGGGGACCTCCGGGACATGGTCTCCACCTACCTTCGAAGGTGGGACTTCTGGAACATTAAGACGATCCTCCGAGGTAAATACTCAGGGGCATCCCTTGAGGAGATCCAGGAGGACCTAGTTCCGGCTGGTAACCTCAACGAGGAGAGCCTGAACTCCCTGATCTCCCTGAACACACCCAGGGAGGTCTTGGACGCCCTTACATCAAAGGGAGATATGCATATTCCCGAAGAGATGATGGCGAACTTCGAAAAGGGAGGAACGCTCGCTCCCATCGAGGACTATTTCGACAAGTTCTACTACGAGCGGTTGCTGGCAGCGGTCATGCCAGACACCAAGCCCAAGAGGGATTTCCTCACCTTTATCAAGAGAGAGATAGACATCACGAACATCAGGACGCTCCTGAAACTGAAGCAAGCCAACATCCCGGCGGAAAAGATCAGGACCTACCTCATAAAAGGAGGTCGGGACCTGGACCTTACCGAGTTGAACAGGCTGTCTGGGCTGGAGACGTTCGACCAGTTGATCGATGAGCTATCCAAGTTGCCTTTCTACAACGAGATCAAAGATGGAGTGGAAACGGCCAAGCAGACCGGAAATCTCAGCGAGGCCATGCTGGCCTTGCAGCACTATCTGGTCAGTGAATCGGAGAAGTTCTCCCACATGTACCCCCTGTCGGTGCTTCCGGTTATCGACTTCCTAATCCGGAAGAGGATAGAGGTGGATAACCTCCGGATCATCGCTCGTGGTAAGGCCTCGGGCATGCAGCCGGATGCGATAAAGAAATTGCTGGTGATGTGATGGAGTTCGCGGTTGTTGGCAGTGAGGAGTTCGTTCTCGGTTTCCGTCTCGCAGGCGTAAGGAGGGTGTACACCGCCCAGCCCGATGAGATGGAGGCCAAGGTATTGGAACTGATTAGTGACACATCCATTGGTATCCTAGCAGTGAACGCTAACGAACTTACGAAGATCGGACCCAACACTCGAAAGAGGATGATGGGTAACATCTCCCCGGTCGTTATTCCGGTCGGAGGAGAGGAAGGCGACCTTAGAGAGAAGGTCAAGAGCGCAATTGGCGTTGATTTATACAAGACCGAGAGGGATTGAAATGGCAAAGCAAGGAGAGATTCACAGGGTGGCCGGACCGGTCGTTACTGCAGTCGGTATCTCCCCAAGGATGTACGATGTCATGCAGGTAGGTCAGGAAGGCCTCATGGGAGAGGTCATCAAGATCGCCGGTGACAAGACCGTCATCCAGGTTTACGAGGAGACGTCTGGCCTGAAACCCGGGGAGAAGGTCGTGGACACTGGGCAGCCCCTTGTGGCCGAGCTCGGGCCAGGCCTGCTTGGTAGTGTTTATGATGGTATTCAGAGGCCGCTGCCTGTGTTGATGTCCTCAATGGGCAACTTCATCAAGAGGGGTGTCAGCGCGGCGGGTCTCGATCACAAGAAGAAGTGGGCTTTCGAGCCTACCGCCAAAAAGGGTGACATGGTATCACCTGGATCGGTCCTCGGTACTGTCAAGGAGGGCTACATGGTCCACAAGATCCTGGTCCCCCATGGAGTTTCGGGCAAGATCGATCAGCTCAACGACGGTTCCTTCACGGTCGATGAGTCCATCGGCATGGTGGGAGGCAAGGACATTAGGATGTTGCAGAACTGGCCGGTCCGAAGGGGAAGGCCGTTCGGCAAGAAGCTCCTTCCGGATATCCCTCTTATTACAGGTCAAAGGGTGCTCGACACCATGTTCCCGATCCCCAAGGGCGGCACGGGAGCGATCCCTGGTGCGTTCGGCACCGGAAAGACGGTCACACAGCAGCAGCTTGCGAAGTGGTCCGATGCAGAGATCGTCGTCTACATCGGTTGCGGTGAGCGTGGCAATGAGATGACCGAGGTTCTGGCGACCTTCCCCGAGCTCGAGGATCCCAAGACGGGAGAGCCTCTCATGCAGAGGACGGTCCTTATCGCCAATACCTCCAATATGCCTGTCGCGGCCCGTGAGTGTTCCGTTTACACAGGTATGACCATTGCCGAGTACTACAGGGACATGGGATACAACGTTTCCCTGATGGCCGACTCCACCTCTCGGTGGGCCGAGGCCATGAGAGAGATCTCCTCAAGGCTGGAAGAGATGCCCGGTGAGGAAGGTTACCCTGCGTACCTGTCGGCGAGGCTCTCTGAGTTCTACGAGCGTGCCGGCCGTGTGCAGAACCCCAATGGCACCATGGGATCGGTCTCCGTCGTGGGAGCGGTCTCTCCGCCTGGTGGAGACCTGTCCGAGCCTGTCACACAGAACACCCTGCGTATCGTCAGGGTCTTCTGGGCGCTGGACTCCAAGCTCCGTGAGCGCAGGCACTTCCCGGCCATCAACTGGCTTACCTCCTACTCTCTATACACATCCAATCTGGATGCGTGGTATCGGGCCAACGTGGCCCAGGACTTCCCCGCCCTGCGCAACTGGGCCATGGAGGTCCTGCAGAAGGAGTCCGAACTTCAGGAGATCGTGCAACTGGTCGGTTCTGATGCATTGCCAGACGAGCAGAAGATGACCTTGGAGATCGCCAGGATGATCCGTGAGATCTTCCTGCAGCAGAACGCCTACCACAAGGTCGATACCTACTGCCCCATGAACCGGCAGTACACTTACATGAAGCTGATCAAGAAGTTCTCTGAACTGTCCACCAAGGCCGTGGAGAACGACGTGGCCGTGGATGCCATCGTGGGACTTCCTGTCAGGAACAGACTGGCCAAGTCCAAGTTCGAGGACACCATCGACCAAGAACTAGAGGAGATCGCCAAAGAGATGCCAAATCAGTTCGAGGCCCTGGGGGAGAAGAAATGAGCATCGTATCTAAGGAATACCGTACAATCTCACAGATCGCGGGCCCGCTCGTCTTCGTCGAGAAGACCGAACCGGTCGGATACAACGAGCTGGCCACCGTGACCATGCCCGACGGGACCCAGAAGAGGGGGCAGGTGCTGGACACCTCAGATAAGTATGTGGTCATTCAAGTGTTCGAAGGCACCTCGGGCATCGAGAAGGCGGCAGGTGTCCGCTTCCTTGGCGAGACCATGCGTATGCCCGTGTCCCAGGACATGCTCGGCAGGATCCTCAACGGAGCCGGTGACCCCATCGATGGAGGTCCCGCTATTACTCCCGAGGACAGGCTGGACATCAACGGAGCGGCCATCAACCCGTGGGCTCGAGCCGAGCCCAAGGAGTTCATCCAGACCGGTATCTCCACCATCGACGGCATGAACACCCTGGTCCGTGGACAGAAGCTTCCGATCTTCTCTGGTTCCGGTCTGCCCCACAACGACATCGCCCTGCAGATCGCCAGGCAGGCCAAGGTGCGCGGTTCCAACGAGGAGTTCGCCGTGGTTTTCGCTGCCATGGGCATCACTGCTGAAGAGGCGCAGTACTTCATGGCCGACTTCGAGAGGACCGGTGCGCTGAAGCGTGCTGTCGTCTTCATGAACCTCGCTGACGACCCCGCCATCGAGAGGATCATCACACCTCGTCTGGCCCTGACCACCGCGGAATACCTGGCCTTCGAGCTCAACATGCACGTGCTGGTCATTCTCACTGATATTACAAACTACTGTGAAGCGCTGAGACAGATCGGCGCGGCCCGTGAGGAAGTGCCCGGTCGCCGTGGCTATCCAGGGTACATGTACACCGACCTTGCCTCCCTCTACGAGAGGGCTGGACGCATCAAGGGAAAGAGCGGTTCCATCACTCAGATCCCCATCCTGACCATGCCCGGTGATGATATCACCCATCCCATCCCTGATCTCACCGGTTACATCACCGAGGGTCAGATCGTGGCCTCCAGGGAACTGAACAGAGCGGGTATATCCCCACCCATCAACGTGGGCGCCTCTCTGTCCAGGCTGATGAACGCCGGTATCGGTCCGGGCCTCACCAGAGAGGACCACAAGGCCGTCTCCGACCAATGCTATGCCGCCTACGCGGAAGGCAGGGACCTGCGTGGTCTGGTGGCCATCGTCGGTAAGGACGCATTGTCCGAGAGGGACCGTAAGTTCCTGGACTTCGCCGATGCCTTTGAGAACAGGTTCGTCAGGCAGGGCTCCGATGAGGACAGGGAGATCGAGACCACCCTTGAAATCGCATGGGACCTTCTAGCCGCCATCCCCGAGAACCAGCTCTCCAGGATCGACCGGAAGTACATCGAGAAGTACCACCCCGCCCACAGAAAGAGTGCGTGAAGATATGGCAGCGCGTGAGGTAAAGCCAACTCGGTCCGAACTGCTCGAGGTCAAGAAGAGGATCAAGCTCACCAAATCGGGCTACAAGATCCTGAAGATGAAGAGGGACGGCCTCATCATCGAGTTCTTCAAGATCCTCGAGCAGGCCAAGGAGGTCCGCATGAAGATCACCAAGGACTATGAGCTGGCTATGGGCAAGATCGCCACGGCTAACGCTGTGGACGGTACCATTGCCGTCAAATCCGCGGCCTTCGCCCTCCGCCTGCACCCCGAGATCACCCTCCGCTCCAAGAACATCATGGGCCTGGTGGTCCCGGAGATCGAGACCAACTCCATAAAGAGCACCATCGATCAGCGTGGCTACGGTGTCATCGGCACCTCCACTCACATCGATGATGCCACCGCGGCGTTCGAGAGCCTGGTGGAGACCCTTGTGCAGGCGGCCGAGATCGAGACGACGATGAAGAAGCTACTGGACGAGATCGAGAAGACCAAGCGGCGTGTCAACGCGCTGGAGTACAAGGTCATTCCCGAGCTCGAAGCTGCCGAGTCCTTCATCGAGCTGCGTCTTGAGGAGATGGAACGCGAGAACACTTTCCGGCTGAAGCGTATCAAGGACAAGGCAGGGGCCAGGGAAGTTGAAACCGCTTCGTGAACATTTTGACTGGAAGGACCCCAAGGTCCGGGGACGGACCTTCAAGCTCTTCTGGCTCATTTCTTTATTTATGCTAGTTCTAGGATATTTGCTGATCGTCGTGTTCCTGTTCCTCACCGGCTGATCGCCGGTGAAGGCAGCGGATTGTTCATTGGATCGAACGATACCGCTCTCTACAATGATGGCATGGTGAAAGGCCTGCGGATTTAACTATCCGGGGGAAGCAGTAGGCGTCCGATCGCTCATCCGCTCAGGTAAAATCGACCATACGTGTATCTCCCGTCCCCAGGTGGGTTATCGGCATCTGGGCCGGGATGGGATTGAAATTGTGCATCCTTTGAAAGGCGGTCTGCGATTGCCAGGTGGAGGCGCAGATGAGCTTCACCCCTCGGTACTCGCTGATGCCGGCCCCATGAACGTGTCCGCTGACGAAGATGTCGGGCACCT
Source organism: Methanomassiliicoccus sp. (assembly GCA_012719175.1). NCBI lineage: Archaea > Methanobacteriati > Thermoplasmatota > Thermoplasmata > Methanomassiliicoccales > Methanomassiliicoccaceae > Methanomassiliicoccus > Methanomassiliicoccus sp. The sequence continues at coordinate 41,850 of JAAYAX010000011.1, read as the reverse complement.
CATCTATGACCAGGAAATCCTCCTTCTCCGGGGCCAGGGGCGTCTTCCCGCCGTAAATGGGCGCCATGTGGCGGCGCTTCAGCATCTCCACCATGCCCTGAAGAGGGTTGTTGTAGTTCAGGCCCTGAACATTGCCGATCCAGTCATCCAGGCTCCTGCCGTGATATGAGAGGATCTTTCGCCCCTCGATCTCCAGATAGCAGGGGTTCCCCACGAAGGTGATGGCCGAATCGAACAACTTGGTCAGGTCCTTGGGGAAGGTAGGCTGGGGCTCGGCCGGACGAACAGCGTCATGGTTCCCCGGCTGCACTATTATGCGGATCCCGTCAGGCACCTGCTTGAGGTGGTCGGCCAGAGACTCATACTGGGCGAAGATGTCATCGATCTCCAGCTCGTCCTCCTGCCCTGGAAAGATACCTATCCCGTCGACGACATCGCCCGGAACGATGAGGTACTGGACCTCATCCCGTCCCTCGGTGCGGAGCCAATCGATCATTCGCTCCCACGGCTTGTGGAGGAAGGTGTTGGAACCGATATGCACATCCGATAGGAAGGCCACGGAGGACCAGGAGTCGGTAGGGCGCATCCCCTTCCTAAGGGGCAGGTCCGGTCGGATAAGCTCGTTCATGACCACCAGATCGCCTTTCGTGCTGGTCTTCCCCACGATGCCTATGACCTCATCGGGCACGATGCACTCCTGCGCCATGGGACTGTCCTTCAGTATCAGCACGGGGCAGCGTCCCTCCTCGTCCTCGACCTCTATGAGCCTGTGGCCGTTCTTGGTGACACGGACCTCGTTCACCATCGCCACCATCTTGACCTCCCGGTCGAACTTGGTGGCCTTGGACACTGGCAGGCATCCCACCAGCTCCCTGCGCTGGGCCAGCATCTTCTTTATCTTCTTGAAGCGGTCGTTGAAGTAGCGGGCGAAATCGATTATGTTGCCCTCGCAGGTCGAGTTGCCAGTGATGTCCCTGAGAATGCGAACGTCCCCGTCGCTGCGAGCCGGGGGGGCGGGTGCGCTCTGCCTGATCTCCTCCAATGCTTCCGGCACCATCCTGGTCACCTGCACATCGGAATACGGCCGCAGGTCGTTCACCGTTAGTACCAGTGGCTGCTGCTCCATGGAGGACAGCGCTGTGCGGACGAAGTTGAGGGGATCGGACCTGGAGAGCACCATCTCGGCCGCTTCCGGTTCCAGAAGGATACCCTCATTGGCCAATGTGTCTAGGATGCGGTCCCTCATGATAGGACCACAATGATGACAGGGCTATTTAGTACCAATTCTTTTTTACGACATGGTCCATTAATCGAGCATGGTCCACATCATTGCGCGAACACCATGCTATCCTACCGAAGACCGGGAGAAGGTACACAAAGCTCTCCTCAACATATTCCCTGAGGGCCAGGTCGAGGAGGCGGATGAGGGGTTAATGTCGAGCGGTGATAGCGGAGAGCACCTCAGGCAGATGATATTGGACGAGCACATCCGGGATACCGCCCGCTCGGTCATGCTGCGCGGGATGATGGACGGACGGACCACCTTCCGCCTCAATAAGCAGGTGGCCTACGTGGGAAAGCTCTCCTTCCAAGAGGGCTCCTCCCCTCTGGGGAACATCGAGGTAATGGTGGAGGATGAGGACATCAAGGCCGTCATCGACCATCTCGCCGAGAGCACGGTGGAGGGAGCAGAGTGATCGCAGCCTCCTCTCCGTCGTTCACCGCCATCCCGTTCCCTCAAGCGCTGGAGTCCATCTCCGAGGAGTTCCAGGCCTGGGAGATCGTGGCCGAGGGAGGTCACGAGCTACGCAGGATCGAGAAGCAGTTCCTGGAACTGGCTCCGTCGACCGGCCTACGGTTCTCTGTCCATGCTCCCATGAGCGACATCAACATCGGCTCCCTGAACCCCCGGATGAGGGAAGCCTCGCTTAAGGAGCTGATGACCGGCCTGGGGGCCTGCCATCGACTGGGGATCGACACCTACACCGTCCACCCTGCCTTCCTCACTCCCCTCGGCTTCGTGAGCAGGGACAAGGTGAGGGAGGCTGCCAGGGATTCCCTGGAGAGACTTGACCGCATATCCGGGAACCTAGGCGTCAAGATCGCGTTGGAGAACATGCCGCGGATGTACGCGTCCACAGGTACCACGCCTCAGGAGCTCACCGAATTGATCGAGGGCACAGGCCTGGGCATATGCCTGGACATCGGGCACGCGCACACCATGGGGCTGGTGAAGGAGTTCCTCAAGCTCAAGAAGAGGATAATCAACCTGCATGTCCACGACAACAGAGGAGAGTTCGACGAGCACCTCCCCATCGGGGATGGCACCGTTGACTTCCCTCAGGTGATCAAGGGCTTGAAGGGATACAGAGGTCGTTATGTCATCGAGTCCCGCAACCTGCCCGACGCGGTCATCGGCAGGGACCGCCTGAAAGCTCTCCTGAACGGCCACTAACCCCTGTTACCGCATTTTAGGCAGGTCAGCTCCCCATCGACGTAAGTGGCCTCCCTGTTGCCGCAGCTCTTGCAAACATATCCGATGGCGGTGGGGTCCCGAGGGACCTGCTGAGGAGGGGGAATAGGGGCGGGGGGTTGACCATACCCCACTCCCTGGGGGTAGTATGGAGGGTAGTGCTGAGGCATTGGTGCGGTCGGCAGCGGCCTTTCCCAAGGTATGTCCGGCCATATCCTTCTTCCTAAGATCCAACCCAAACCCTTGGAGGCGTAAAGCAGCATGTACAGCAGGCCCACCCCTACCCACACCAGTATGGCCAGGCCGAGGAGCATGGTGATCTCGTAGTTGTCCGGGAACACGCTCAGGGGGACGCTCATAAAGTCGATGCCGAAGTGCATGAGGATGGAGGCGTACACTCCCAGCTTGAGGAACAGGTATGCGAAGGCCAATCCCGCCACGGCCGCCGGTAAGATCTTGTACAGGTCCCACGAGAAGATATGGGCCGCCCCGAACATCAGGCTGGAGAACACCATGAGGAACGCCTCCTTCTTCCCGATGGCGAAGCCCCCTCCGAGGAGGTAGTTGCTTACCTTCCTCATCTTGAGGTCCGGGTTCTTGGTCCTGCGCACTAGGTCGATGAGCAGCAGAGGGACGCCTATGAGTAGTATGCGTGACGCCACCTCCTCCCATACCGAGGCGTGGGCGAATCCGAAGAGGGTCTGCCACAGTTCCCTTGTGGAGAAGGAGGGAGTGGTGGGATCTATGCCTACCACCCCTACGATCAGGTAGTACACGACGTTGAAGGAGACGATGGCCATGAGCACTGTGCCGATCACGTACACCGGGCTGTGCCCCTGCGCCGGGTAATCGATCTTGAGCTCGCTCACCAGCGGCTTCGCGCTCTTGACCACGGCCCATACCAGCGAGGCGCCTATGGCCGCTACCAGCAGGACATAGTAGATGAAGAACGGCCAACCGCCGAGCTCGGCGAAGTTGACGATGTAGGGCGTGATTATGAAGAGGTAGATGTGCCTGTCCATGTGGGGATAGACCTGCCCGATGCCCCATATGGCTATGAGCACGTTCACAGCCATCAGGACCAGCAGGGCGATGGTGGCGTAGGTGCCTATGCCCATGCCCAGGTCGCGGATGGTGGTGTCCTTGACGGGCTGATACGGCGGGTACTGCGGGTGCACGGGCGTAAAGGAGTAGGGTGTTACCGCCTGTCCGCATTTGTGACAAAAGTTAGCACCAGCTTCCAACTGACCTCCGCAACGAACACACGACGAAGGCTTGGCCGGACCCGCTGGCCCCATCCCATCTGGTCCCATGCCCGTTCAATGAACGCCTTTCTATTTCTATCTGTCGCGGTAATTCAGGAAGTAGATTACGGACCGCCAGACCAGAAAAGCCTGGGTGCAGGGAAAACATTTATTTCGCAGCTAGGGCCCTTTAGTCCCATATAAAGGTGCGAAAATGAGCGACGGATCAAGTGAGCGCAATGTCCAGTTCGAAGTGGTCGATTCCCACCGGATATCTTTCGGCAAGAACAATTTCATCGAGGTCGCGCGGAAGAGGGCCGTCAGCGAAAGCGGTAGCACGGAGTTCATATCCCTGAGCCGCGGCTTCACCATGAAGGACGGCTCCGATCGGTACAAGTCTTCCATCAGCATACCGGATGATGAGGAGATCAGGAAGTTCCTGTCCGAGAAGCTCATGGACATCTGATCAGGCACGTTTTTCTAAAAGCAGCTCCAGGTAGGACCGCCTTTCCGTCCTCTCCAGCCCCAGAGCCTTCATGGCCTCTTGGAGCATGGACCTCCCCACGTCCAAGGGCAGGTCCTGGACCTCCAGCTCCACGAACCCCCCCAGCCCGGAGACCGTGTCCAGGGACACACCCACCTGGCCCAGGCGGTACGATCGCCTGACCTTCTCCACCGTGGCCACAGGGGTGAATCCCAGGCGCTGAAGTATGAGGTCCATGGACCGGGGATCGGGCACGGGGGTGCTAAGCTCCTCCCTGGTCTTGGTGAGCTTGTCGATCTTGGGTCCCTTGTAATAGAGGACCACCCCATCTCCCTCTCTGCGCAGCCGCAGCCCCTCGTCGGTGGAGGCAAAATCCCGGCAGGGATGACCGAGGTAGCGGTCCTCCTGCGACACCTCTCCCTCGAAACTACCCCCCTGAGAAATGAGACGCTCCTCGACAGGCCCGATATTCTCCACCGGGCACTTAACCTCTATCTCCAGCATAGGCATCCCTTATGCCTACCCAGATATTAAGGAAGTTGCATTTCTATTTCGTTATAATTATCATTCTGTAAATTCAATTTTATGAAGTATACATATTTATAGACTCGATAAGTGTTTGACACTCCGCACCCGGTTCGGGGCCGGTGGTGAAGTTATGAGAGGTCTTAACGATTTCGAGTTCATCGGCCGAGCGGCGGTTCGGCCCGGTTCTAAGAGCGATAGTTCTGTAGGTTCTAGGATAATTCATAAGCGCAAGGGATGGACCCGCAAGGGCGTATCCGACATCATCGGCAACCTGTTGATCTTGGCCATCACTGTGACCTTGTTCAGCAGCATCCTCATGTACGTCTCATCAATGCCCGGACCGGCGGAGAAGGTTTACTCCGATTTCACCTCCACCCTCGATATCAACACCGATCATTACTATGTGAACATCACCCACCAGGGCGGTGAGGTCCTCGAGGACTACAAGACCGCAATATACCTCTTCATTGACAACACCCCGATGTCCTTGGAAATAGGGGATGGAATTGCCAGCGCCACGTCCTGGGACACCGGTGTGACCTGGTCCTATCTCAACAACACCGTTCTCACCTCCACCACCAGCATCAGCGTGATGATCGTGGACACCGCGGCCAACACCGTGGTCTACACCGCGCCCCTGCAGGGAGGAGCCCAGGCGGCCATGACCAAGCCCATCATCGGCAACAGGGGCATGACCCCCACGCCGGTCTATGATGGCAACTCCGTACGCTTCTACGCTCAGATCAGCGACCCCTACGGTAACCTTGATGAGAACAGCGTTTTCCTCAACGGTTCCTCCGTAGGGCTTTCCTCATCGATCCAGCTTACCTATGACAGCGGCCTCAACCAGTTCGTCTCCGGTTACTACACTGCGAAGATGGCCTGGGATGGCTCTACCGTCCTCGTGTCCGCCACCGACAACTCCGGCCAGAAGGCCCAGGAGGGGTTCACGGTGAGGGTGTACTCCAACCCCTCTGGAGGATACGGCCCGTATTCTAATTACCTTGGTTACCTGACCAACGGTACCTACCCCCCAGACGCTAGCGGGGGCGAGGCCGGCGGAGAGACGGGGATAACATTCTACTACATCAAGAGGACCTCCGACGGGACCATCACCAGGAACTTCAATCCTGGCGAGGGCGTGACCATCGAGCTGTGGAGCGATACCCTGGCGAACGTGGCCGGACAGAACACCGTCTTCATCTACCATCCTCTGATGGGCCTTACTCCGATAACTCCGCAGTCATCGATCAATGCCTTCAGCATTGGGAGCACGTTCTCCACGTTCAGGCAGTTCGTGTATAACTTCAGCGCACCCTCGGACGCTTACAGATACACGCTCCAGATAATCGTGAAGGACAATCAGGGACTTTCCGTCAACCTCGCTGACTACATCGCCGTTGGTGGGATGACCTACCCCTCTCTGGAGACCTATGTGGCCGAGGGCAGCTCCCTTGTCAAGGCTACCAGGTTCAACCACACCGACGAGCTATACCTGATAATCAAGGTGAAGGACACCGACCGGTACACGGATACCGTCTACATCAGCGGCATCGAGATCGATGATTACACTGGTAGCTACGTGATAATGAAATCTCCTACCGCGGTGCCCACCGCTGGATCGCCATTATCGTACAGCGCACCCCTGTACTCCATGTATAAGACCAATGGGGCATCTGTCGCGGGCATAGGCAATGGGACCAGTAATCTCGGTTATTACACCATTAAGATCGTCCTCAAGGACGCCAACCAGGGCTGGTGGCTGCCCAATACAAACTTCTACACCCTGAAGATAACCACGTTCACCGACTCCGGCAACAGCGGAACTACCACCGGAGAATCGTACAGCCAGCTCAGCTGCCAGTTCGAGGTCACGGCTCCGCTCACCACCTCTGATGTGGCCGCCGCCATAGGGTCCGGCTCCTTCACCTGGAGCTCCTCGGGGGCCACATGGTCGGACAACGCCATCTCGTGGTTCGAGGGCGGAGACCAGTGGAACGAGAGGGTCATAGATCCCGATCCCAGCAGCGGGCCCCTGGGCCTGACGCTGGCGGACCTGACCGGAGACGGCAGGAACGACCTTGTGGTCGGTGCTCAGGACACCAGCCTGGCCAACCTGTTCTGGTACGAGAACGAGAAGAACGACGGCACCGAATGGTCCAGCGCCAGACCCATATCGTACCCCTTCGACGCATACTCGGGCACGCAGACCGCATACAATTCCAACAAGGGTAACGCCAATGAGGACGCCACAGTGTGGTCCACCGCCGTGTCCACGGACAGGTTCTATGATGGATACTCTACGAACAATGAGATGTGCGCCGCCCTCACCGTGGCCGACTTCAACAACGATGGCCGCGCCGACGTGGTGGCCAGCTTCATCCATGTGGTCGTATACACCACTGCCACCAGCACAGGCTCCGCCGATTACGAGAACAGCTGGGGCATGTACTTCAACCGCGGCGTGTACGTCTTCTGGAACGACGGCAGCTCCAGCTGGACCAAGACCGTGCTCTACAGCACCGACGCTTGGATCGCCGGGGACGCTGCGAACAAGGACACCAATCCTGCCGCTGCCGACCTGGACGTCGCAGACTTCAACATGGACGGATACAATGATGTCGTGGCCGTTTATGAGGATGGCACCACCAAGGTGTGGCTCAACCAGTGGGTGTCCCAGAGCTCCTACTCCGGCGCCTTCAGCACCTCCAATTCCCTCAGGACACTGCCCAGCGTGACCGGAAATGCACCGTGGTCCCATACTCAGATACTTCCCAAGGTCGAGGCCGAGGACATGAACGGCGACGGCATTCCAGATGTGGTGAGGACCAGCACCCTGTCCACCGACAACTCCGTGTACATCATCTACACTCAGCTGGCCAGCGCATCGGTGCCTATTGACTCCCCCAATCAGATGGGAGCCCTGGATGTTAACTTCACAGCTACAGTGGTAGGTCCGATCTCCAACTTAGCGTCCACGAACACGGTCTACCAGGCGTTGACGGAGGTGGACGTCCTTTACCCCACCTACTCCTCGACGGGCCTCAAGAACATACTGTTCGACACCACGGGCTCTTCACTAAGCAACAGCAAGTACGATGATGAGGTGTTCTATGATGTCCCCAAGGGCACGACCATGCAGCTGTACAGCTACTACCTGGACGTGTCCAACCTAACTACAGCCATCGCGGGTTCCAGAATCAATGTGCAGTTCCACGTGGACAGCGGATTCAACACCTCGAACTTCATAGAGTACTCCCTGGACGGCGGGGTGACATGGTCCAACACCACCATCAAACCGCTGAGCAGCGACCTCACGGCCAGGACAGCCACCTTCGACATTACCAGTGCGGGCGCGGACACATACAGCAACATCACCACGAAGCTGCAGATACGCTTCGTGAACCCCGCCAGCAGCCTCCAGACGGTACACTTCGACTACGTCTGGGTAGATGTGGACTTCGTGGCCACGCAGGCCGTTGGCTGGATCTACAGGATACCCAATCAGCCAGCTGCCTACCAGACGCTCAGCATCGTGGGGCATGTCAGCGGTGCGGAAGGGTTCCAGATATCCTACTCGCCGGACAACGAGACCTACTTCCCCATCGGGCAGATGACCTCCCTTACAGACACCACTCTGAGCGCGAACCTGTCCTACACTCCCAACAGCTACTACTACATACGCGTCACCGACCTTGACCGGGCGGTCACGGACGTGGTGAAGAGCACCCTGTACCTGGACAAGGTCACGATCGCCCACAACTCCCCGACCGTTCAGTGGACCGTGGCGGCCTCCAAGGTCTGGACCTCGCCCACTTACTACATCTCGGCGTTGACCGTGGGGGACATGAAGAGGCAGCAGGGGGTCTACACCGCCAATGAGCCCAACGACATCGTGGTGGCGACCGGCGGGGACATGACCTCCAACTCCAAGCTGTACATCATCATGCAGTCGTCCTACGGATCTTTCTCCGCGCAAGCACTGACCACCTCCAAGCTGGCCATCATGTGCCCCAGCTCCGGCAACTACGAGATACACGGCGTGGAGCTGGGCGACCTTGACGGGGACCAGGACCTTGACATAATCCTCGTGGTGGGTGCCAAGATCGGCAGGCAGCCGGGGGCCGGACCCACAATGTGGGAGTACGTGAACAACCAGATGTCCGCCGGTGCCTGGAGGTTCACCGAGAACCCCATAAGCTCTGTGGCCTCCAAGGGCGAATCGGTCATCAACGTGACCACAGGGAACATTGACCTCGCGATCTTCCTACCGGTGTTCGGCACGGTGGCCATCGTGGCCTCCAGCCAGGTGCTGAACAGGTGGAGATCGAGGAGAAGGTAGGGTATCCGGAGGAACCTTGCTGGACGTGGTGGTCACCGGAGCGGGGCCGGCGGGAGCCCGCTCGGCAGCCCTATGCGCCAGGGCGGGACTGCGCACCCTTCTGGTGGAGCGGGATCCCCTCCCCCGGGACAAGTGCTGCGCCGGAGGACTGCTCGAGCGCGCGGCCTCTCTCCTCGATGATCCCCTCCCTGAAACGGTCATTGAGAGGGAGATCAGCACCGTCAGCGTGGTCCATACCTCGTTCCGGGAGGAGTTTTCGCTGCCAAAACGGGCAGCGGTGACCGTCCGGCGGTCCGCGTTCGACGCCTATCTCGTGGACAGGGCGGTGAAGGCGGGGGCGGAGTTATGGACGCCTTCCCGCATCTCCAAGTTACGTGAGGATGCGGAGAGCGTGGAACTGACCATCGACGGCCGAATGGTCAGTACCAAAGCCCTCATCATCGCTGAGGGCGCCACCAGCCGCACCGCATCATCTTTGTTCGGCCTCTATCCCGGCAGCGACCAGGGCATCGGGATCTCCATGACCTGCCAGCTGGAGCGGGATCCCGGCGGTCACATGGAGTTCCACTTTCTGGACACTCCCCTTGCCCGCTTCCCCTTCACCTTCAAATTCCCCCTCAACGGTTGGATGTTCGCCACTCGCGGTGGTGCGAACATTGGCGTGGTGGGCAAGGACCTTTCCGCCGTCATCTACCGCAGGGGGATGGAGCACATGCGAAAGGTCGTGGAGGAGCGCTACGGCGCCACGTCCGAAGCCCACGTCTCCGCCCACCCCATACCAATGAGGATGAGAAACCCGCTGCACACCCGCAGATGCCTCCTGGTGGGGGACGCCGCGGGGCTGACGAGCCCCATGTCCGGGGAGGGCATGACCAACGCCCTGAAGAGCGCTTCCCTGGCCTCGTCGGCGGTGGAGGGAATGGTAAGCGGAACTTCCACCTTGAAAAGATACCAGAGGGACGTGCAGGCAGAGATCTTGCCCATCCTGCGGGCGTCACGATTCATCTCGCCCGCGGCCCAGTGGCTCATCGGGGTCGTGGACACCCCCACCCTGGTGAAAAAGATGCATGGTGATCCCGAGCTGGTATCCACCAGCCTCAGGATCTCCCGGGGTGAGGAAGGATGGGAATCGCTGCTTCGCCTAGTGGCGCGCCGCTTTCCCTACCTGTTCTTCTCCTCGCTTACCTAGGCCCACACGGACAGGAAACGCCATCCCGCGTAGGCCATGCCGACCAGGGCCACCAGGAGGACGTACCTCGATCGACCGGTTCTCAGGAAGGTGTACGAGGCCACCGCTCCCAGGAGGGGGAAGACGATCACGTCGGTCAGCTGTTGGAACAGGGCGAGAGGCGTCAGGGATGTTAGGAGGATCAGTGCCGAGACCACCTTTTTTCCGCGCTCCAGGCCCAGCTGCGTGTACACGGTCTGGACCCGCCCCCTCTTGTCCTCCTCATAACCATCTATGTCCGTGACCATGGAGCCCACCACCAGACCGATGAACATGTACATGCCCAGGAGGACCGCCTGCATGGTGAGAGAGGGCATCACCGGGACCCAGCTGTCTGGGTATACCAGTTCCGGATCGCCCTGGTACAGTCGCACGGCGCTCAAAGGGGTCAAGTGACCGTACAGGAAGGCGAGGAATGTGCCCATCCCCAGGAGCAGCGGGCTGAGGATGCGCTCCTTGAACCTCACGGGAGGGAAGGAGTACACGTAGGACAGTGAGTATATGACCATCAGGATGGCTACGTGCCACCACGACAGCAGAGCGGCCACCATCAGGGACATGGCCAAGAGCACTACCGACATTTGCGCGAGCTCCCCCCTCCCCACCAATCCGGAGGCCAAGGCCCTTCCGGACTTGCCCGGGAGGTCCCCCGCCTGGTCGCTGAGGTCGTTCCACATGGTGCTCACCAGCCACGCCAGCATGGCGCTTACCAACGAGAGAATGACGAACCCCACGTTCACCCAGTATGGCCTTTCCAGGATGTTCGTCACGTACACGCTCCCGGCGTAGGAGGACCAACCGCTGGCGATCCCCGCGGCCACTATGCCCATGAACATGAGGGTCTGCGCCGGCCGCAGGCTCAGGCCGATCTGCCGGAATATCTTGGGATTGTTCAGGTACAGGAGGGACCCCATGATCCCCAGTAGGAGGATGAGGTAGTAGGAAAAGATGAACAGGTGGAGCTGATGGTACCTGGTGACATCGTAGCTGGGGAACACCGGTACCCCGTTGATCGCCCCCACCGGCATGTACGCCCCGGGGGTCGCCATGATGAACAGGGATACGAGGGTGAAGATCACGAGGAGGGCCATCTCCACGGTCATCAGGACCCTCCCCTCCACGGAGCCGAACCTGGACCTCTTCACCCATAGACCGTACCCAAGAACGACGGCCACCACCGCAATGATCTCGATGGCCTGACCAGGATGGAACGTGGAGCCGCTGAAGTGCATGATGTAGTTGATGAAGTCCGCAGGAGAGAAGTACGCATAGTTCTCGCTGGAACCGAAGATGAAGTGATCCAGGTAGGGTGGGAGTATTATCACCCAGAAGAAACAGGCCACGAAGTTAACGGCTCGCCGAACGCCCCTGCGGGTGAACGCCGCTAGCAGCAGCACCAGGCCGAAGAAGGTCAGGAAGTAGAAGGCCACGTGGTGCGCTATACTGTATATCCAGGGGTGCGGCTCGATGACGAAGATATGGTCCAGCAGGTAGTACTCGGATATGTCCCTGACAAGGGCCACCAGGAGGATGTACAAGAACACCCCGATGATGGACAGCCGGTCCCGCTCCAAGAAAAGGACCAGGCGGTCCACGGCTTCTCCCCATCTTCCCTTCGGGGGAACCCCATCCTGCATGAGCTGGCATTGTACGGTAATTATTTAATGAGAGTGTCCTGGTTCGCAGGACCACCATCCTCCAGGGCTCGCGCCACGCCATCCAGGCGTTCGCACTCTATGATCGCGAGTACCCGGGAGTACTTGCCTCCGAGCCGCCGCAGGGTGTTGGCCATGTGCACCTCACGTGCCCGCTCCAGCTCCCTGAACCCTCGGGCCTTGTTGACCCTGGCGTCCCAGCTGCGGGCGAAGGCATCAGGGCTGGACAGGTCGAAGGTCTTCCCCGTAGCCCGACGTGCGAAGTAGGACTCCCTTATCATGTCCCGGGTGCGCACCTTCTGGCAGTAGGTCTCGGTGTACAGCTCCTCGTTCATGTCAATGGGGATTATGGGCGTCCCCTTCTCTTCCGATATCTCCAGCGCGCGGACGTACGCCGGCGGAGGTATGCGGACCTCGCCGAAGCTCTCCAGGAACGCCTGGTAAATTATCTCGAGGTCGCTGGGCTCATACTTGTCATAGTCCTCACGGCGGTGCAGACCCTCCAGGTCCTCCCGTGATATGGATATGGCGATGACGTCAGGGCGCATCTCATCGAAAATACGGGACACGGTCTCCTCCTCGCTGACAAGCCCCTTAACGACGGGCAGAAGGGTGATGTCCGCCGCCTCAATCCTTATGTTTCGCATCGTTCTCCCTTTCCCCCACCAGATCATACAGGATGCAAGCCTCGGTGATCTTCCGGAGCTCGTCCTTGCCCACGATGGGAGTACCTCCGATGCTATGCTTGCTGCGGGACCTTTCGATGAAGATGACCGAGCTGCGTTCGGTCACCTTGGATATGTCGGATACGGCCATGGCCTTTTCCTTTAGCTTGCCGTCATCCCTCCCCAGTCCTGTGAGTATGATGATATGTCTATCCTTGCTCAACGCCTCGAAGGGGCAGCGGGTGACGGGCAGGATGGAGAACCCCATGCGGTTCAGCTGCTGGAAGACCTCCGTGCCGAAGATGTCCGAGGCTGGTGGCGTCTTTTCCTTCTCCTTAGGCTTGGAGGGAGCACAGTGCTGGAAAGGGTTCACCGGCAGGACGATGGGTTGCTTGAGGAACTCCTCCAGGCGGATCGCGACATCTATCATCGCCCCCATCCCGTTCTCGTACATCTGTATCGTTCGGCGCGAGACTCCAGCTATCTCTGCCAGGGTTCCCAGGGATATGCTCCTCTCCTCCCTCAGCCTTTTCATCATGTCGCTGTCCAGCTTGACGTAGAGCCCCCCGGGGGCGGCGAAGATGAACGGAGGCACACCCTCCAAGAGATGGTCGGAGAGCGTGGTGAGGGAGATGATGGGCACCCCGAACCTGGAGTAGACGATGCTCTCGTCTATATCCCCCGAACCGGAGCGTTCGCCCACCAGCAGCGGGGAGGCCCCCAGGGCCTCGCCCAAGGTCAGCATCTCCTCGGCATTGTCCTTGGAGAAGGCATCGACATTGCTGAGTATCTTGATGATCAGGAGGGTATCGTCGCGCCTTGCGACCACATCAAAGCTGATGCCCCTCATGGCCAGAGGTCGGGAGACGAAGAAACCGGACTTGGCCAGTACAGAGCGTACAGCCTCGATCAACTCATCTCTCTGCACGACCATCTATACACGTGAACTTCTATATGAGCATTTTCCAAGGAAAAAGAGTATGGCCAGTGAAGCTGAACTGGGTAAAAAAATGAAGGAAAGGTAAGAGGTTTCCGCACCCTTATCCGTCGATCTTGACAGTTCGCCCTCGCCTCTTCGGGGCCACCTTGTTCAAGATGACCTCCAGCACGCCGTTCTTGTACGACGCCGAGGTGGAATCGGGGTCCACTGCCGCCGGCAGCTCCAGTTGCTTGGAGAACTTGCGGTCCTCGCGGTCCACGGAGATGTCCAGGAGGTTATCCTCAACATTGAGCTGGATATCCTCCTTGTCCACGCCCGGCAGCTCCACGATGACGCGGATGCGCTCCTTCTCCTCGATGATGTCGGTCAGCGGCTCCCGGACACCCTCCACCTGGACGCTGTCAGGCGCGGTGTTGCCGAACTCGCTGATGTGCGGTTTCCCGTCCGGTCCCATACGCATGGAGAACCCGTAGACGATGGGCTGGGTCACACTGGGGTCGATCTTCCCGCTGAGGAACCCATCCATGAGGGCGTCCATCCGTTGCCGCATCTCCTCGAACTCCTCATCGAAGTTGCCGAAGAGGTCGTCCCAGGAAGTCCGGCGTCCTTTCTTCTTGTCGTCAGCCATTTTCATCACCTCACGTAAACGTAATCTTCCCTGATCCGCGGCAGCTTCCCCAGGTCGGTCCTGGACATGGGCTTGACCTTTTCCAGCGCCTGGAGGAAGAAGGTCATGGATATCTTGTGTTCCTTGATTTCCTCGGGAGACATCTCCTTGCCCTTGGCAACCAGGGACCTGATGGTCAGCATGACCGCCTCGTTGGTGAGGGCGGCCAGGTCGGCTCCCGTGTAGCCATCGGTCTTCTTTGCCAGCTCCTCCAGGTCAACGTCCTTGGCCAAGGGCTTCTGGGCCGTGTGGATGCGGAGGATCTGCCTCCTGCCCTCGAGGTCGGGCGCAGGTATGCTGACCAGGCGATCGAAGCGGCCGGGACGCAGCAGTGCCGGGTCCAGCATGTCAGGGCGGTTGGTGGCTGCGATGACGACCACGTTATGGAGGCTCTGCAGCCCGTCGATCTCGGTGAGCATCTGAGAGATGACCCTCTCAGTGACATGGCTGTCAGCCTCCCCGCCCCTGACGGGAGCTATGGAATCTATCTCATCCATGAAGATGATGCAGGGAGCGGCCTGCCGGGCCTTGCGGAACGTTTCCCGTACGGCCTTCTCGGATTCGCCCACCCACTTGCTCAGGAACTCCGGCCCCTTCACGTTGATGAAGTTGGCCTGGGACTCGGTGGCGACCGCCTTCGCCAGGAGGGTCTTCCCCGTTCCCGGCGGACCGTACAGCAGCACGCCCTTGGGCGGGGTGGCGCTCATATGTTCGAACACTGCCGCGTACTTCAGCGGCCACTCCACGGCCTCCTGCAGCTCCCTCTTGGCATCCTGCAGGCCGCCGATCTCGTCCCACTTGACGTTGGGTGTCTCTACGAACACCTCCCTGAGGCTGGAAGGCTGCATCTCGCGCAGTGCGGCCACGAAGTCCTCCCTGGAGACGGTGAGCTTGTTGAGTATCTCCATGGGGATGGACTCCAGCTCCAGGTCCAGCTCGGGGAGGATCTGGCGCAGGGAATGCATCGCCGCCTCCTTGGTGAGGGCGGAGAGGTCCGCACCCACATACCCGTGGGTGAGGTCGGCCAGCTTCTCCAGGTCTACGTCCTTCTCCAGAGGCATGCCCCGAGTGTGGATCTGCAGTATGTCCAGACGCCCCTCGCGGTTGGGCGGGTTGATCTCGATCTCCCGATCGAACCGTCCCGGCCTGCGGATGGCCGGGTCCAGGGCGTTGGGCCTGTTGGTGGCGCCGATGACCACGACCTTGCCGCGTGCCTCCAGCCCGTCCATGAGGGACAGCAGCTGGGCCACGACCCTGCGCTCGGTCTCACCGGTGACCTCTTCACGCTTCGGCGCTATGGAATCGATCTCATCGATGAATATGATGGTCGGAGCGTTCTCCTGGGCCTGCTTGAATATCTCCCGCAGGCGTTCCTCGCTCTCACCGTAGAACTTGGACATTATCTCCGGACCGCCGATGGTCACGAAATTGGCGCTGGTCTCGCCGGCGACAGCCTTGGCCAGGAGGGTCTTGCCTGTACCTGGAGGGCCGTGGAGCAGGACCCCCTTGGGGGCCTCCACACCCAGCCTCTCGAAGAGCTCGGGGTGCCTGAGGGGCAGCTCTATCATCTCCCTGACCCTCTTGACCTCCTCTCCCAGCCCACCGATGTCCTCGTATGTGACCTTGGGGATGTTGGATGTGCCTTCCTTCACAGGCTTCTCGCTGATCTTGACCTCGGTGGTCCGGTGGACCAGGACCGCATCCGAGGTGGGGGTGAAGGACACCACTATGAGGTCGATCTTGCGCCCCATGACGTTGATCTGGATGACATCGCCCCGGGTGACCGCCCTTCCCTCCAGGCTCTGGCTGAGGAACTCCTCCCCACCCATGATGCGCAGCGTCTCGGTAGGAGCGAATTGGATCTTGCGGGCCTCCTTTACATTGACCTTCCTGATGGCGACCTTCTCGTCGATGCTGGCCTGGGCATTGCGACGGATGGTGCCGTCGATCCTTATGACGCCGCGGTTGGCATCCTCGGGATACCCTGGCCAGACGATGGCCACCGTCCGCTTCTTGCCCTCGATCTGGATGACATCGCCGGCCGTTATCCCCAATATCTCCATTACAGCAGGATCGACGCGAGCGATACCGCGCTCAGCGTCCTTGGATTTGGCCTCGGCGACCTTCAATACTTTCTCCGATGACTCCATTCCTTTCACCATCCCATATCTAATTCCTTGAACTTGTTCATCTAATGTGCGCTCCACACATCCCATGTGACTGGTTGCATCTCGCAACCGCTCGCATACACACTGGGGCCTGACCATGCGTGGGCGTTCTTCTCGGGGCCGTCCAGCGGCTTCCATCGCCGCTTCGGGACCGGCGTGCGCTCCCTCTCGGGTACATCGGGGTTCATCGTGCCTCCAACTAAGTAGACAACTACACGTTGTCTAGTAGATGTACATGATTGCACTTCTATATATATTTTACCCTTATCTGCGCTCGTACTCCCTAAGCTTCTCCCTCGCCCTGGCCTCCAGCTCGTGGAGCTCAGCCCGGACCTTGGGTATGTCCTGCCTGACCTGCCCCATGACGTCAGAGGCCAGGCGCTTCATCTCCTCGGTGCTGCCCTTGGTCTCCTGAGATATGTTGCTCACGAGCTCCTTGGAGCTTTTCTCCATGGCGTTCATGGTCTTGTCCAGCATATGGCCTGCCTCCTTGGCCATGCTGATCATCTGCTCCACGTACTTCTCCACCATCTTTTTCGGGTCCACGTTGTCGCTCATATCAATCCTCCAGCCACTGCCTCAGATATCGTTCGATGGCCTCGTCCTGCAAGGATAGCTCCCTAAGGATCAGCTCGGGATCGAGGTCCGTGCGGTTTATGAAATCGTACATTGCCTTACGGAGCCGGTAATCTGGCTGCTCGGCCATGAGGTGAGCGACCTCGTCCATGGTCCTCTCTTTCTCCTCTATGAGCTCCTCCCTCTTCTTCTGCAGAGCAAGCAAGTTATGGTCGATCTCGGCCATCCTCTCCCTGAGCTCTCTTATCCTGGTCTCCGTCTCCTCCTCGCTATCGACCGCCTCCTCGGCGGCCAAGGCCACGTGCTCCCTCTTCACCAGCTTGGCATTGAATATGTTGGGGCCCACGTCGACCACGATCGTGAAGTTGACCGCGGGATAGTACTTGTGCCGCATCGGGCCCCCCAGGTCGCTCTCCTCCCGGTACCTCTTCACCAGGCCCTGCGCCTCCAGCACCTTGAGGTGCTTGATGACCGCCTGCTGGGTCATCCCCAGCTCCTTGGAGAGCTGTAGGGGGTAGTGTGGCTCTCGTACCAGGGCCTCAAGTATCCTTCTGCGCGCGGGGTTCTCGATAACGGAGAGGAGGGCGTCAAGCTCCACCATTCTTCTCACCTCATTACTTATTAACTTCAGGTTAACAACTTCATATTATCGTTCTATGGTAAATAAGCTGTCCCCAAAACAGCCAACTGACGGAACGATCCCCTTGGCCCACTGGCCGGGCAGGACGACCTTCAAACCTGGTCCCTTCTCTTCTCACATGATGAGAACTAAGTGCCTAGGGCGGGGGTCCCCGGTGCTTGGAAAGGATTAATACCCCGGGGAGTTTCTGCCAGATACATGCCCGGGGAGCTGGTCAAGGACAGCGTCATCATCAAGGACCCCACGGAAGCGAGCCAGATCTACAATAAGGGGTTCTACGGCTATCCGTTATCAGGCGGCGGGCTGGAGATGGACCTGATGGAGGCCATCTACCTCGTGGAGAGCGCCCGACTGGAGGTGGTCATGGACGACGAGCCCATCTCCCTGGAGCGGCTGGTGGCATCGGCCTCCTCCGCCCACCGGGACTTTGAGATAAAGTACATCGTCTACCGCGACCTCCGCTCCCGGGGCTATCTGGTGAAGCCTGCGGGCGATGAGTTCGACTTCCGGGTGTTCCCCCGCGGAGGGACGCCCAACAGCAGCCACACCAAGAACTGGGTCTCCGCCATATCCGAACGCTCGGTGTTCAAGATCGCTCCCTTCATGGAGGGTATGAAGCGCTCGGAGCGGACGAGGAAGGAGCTGCTGATAGCTATAGTTGACGAGGAAGGGGACATAACATACTATCATGCCGACCGCAGCGAGCCCAAGGGTGTGGCCGACACGTCCTGGGAAGGGCCGGCGGTCAGGGCGGCTATGCTCGAGGACCGGGTCATGATATTCGACGAGGGCCCCGCCCAGCGCGTCTACGACCATGGCTTCTTCGGAAAGAAGTTGGGTAAGGTGCTGCAGCTCTCCTTGATCGAGGCCGCGTACCTCATGGAGCTGGGACGGCTGGAGGTCTCTACGATTGTCTCCGGAAGGAAGGTCCCCCTGGAAAGGTTCAAGAAGAGGGCGCTGAAGTTCCAGCAGGACTTCGACCTCCGGCTCAGGGCGTACAACGATCTGCGCTCCCGAGGCCTGGTGGTCAAGACAGGCTTCAAGTATGGCTCTCACTTCCGGGTGTACGAGGACGATCCAGAGAGATCGCACGCTCGCTGGCTGGTGCATGCCGTGCCACAGGACTATGAGACCATCTGGCCGGAGATGTCCCGCGCGGTCCGTCTGGCCCACGGGGTCAAGAAGGAGATACTGTTCGCCTGGGTCAAGGAGGACGGCACCGAGTACATGCGCCTTTCCAGGGTCCGACCTTAGATTAGTCGGGAGTCGAAGGAAAAGAGGATCGTTAAGAATGTGAAAAAAGGGTTTGAGGTCAAAGCTGGATCTCAATGCCCAGCTTCTCCGTCAGCTCCTTGTAGCGGTTCCTTATGGTGACCTCTGTGACCCCCGCTATATCAGCGACCTCCCTCTGCGTCCTGCGCTCGTTGCACAGTATGGAGGCGATGTAGATGGCAGCGGCGGCCACGCCAGTAGGACCGCGACCCGAGGTCAGCTCCTTCTTGGCCGCGTCCTTGAGGATCTCCGCGGCCTTGGACTGCACCTCGCCAGTGAGCTTGAGCTCAGAGCAGAACCTCTGCACGTAGTCCTGAGGTTTGGTGGGCATGAGCTTGAGCTTGAGCTCGCGCGTCATGAAGCGGTACGTCCGGCCTATCTCCTTTCTTCCCACACGGGAGGAGTTGGCCACCTCGTCCAGGGTCCTGGGGACATTGCACTGGCGGCAGGCCGCGTACAGGGAAGCGGCGACCACGCCCTCGATGCTGCGGCCGCGGATGAGGTTCTTGTTGACCGCCTTTCGGTACACCATGGCCGCGGTCTCGCGCACGTTCCTGGGCAATCCCATGGCCGAGGCCATACGGTCCAGCTCCGACAGCGCGAAGGCGAGGTTCCGCTCCGTGGCATTGGACACCCTGATCCTGCGCTGCCACTTGCGGAGACGATACAGCTGGGCCCTGTTCCTGGTAGGGATGCTCTTCCCATAGCTGTCCTTGTTCTTCCAGGAGATCTCTGTGGACAGACCCTTGTCGTGGATCGTATAGGTCATGGGCGCGCCGGTCCTGGCGCGTTTCTCTCCCTGCTCTACGTCGAAGGCCCTCCACTCTGGTCCTTGGTCGATGAACTGGTCGTCCAGGACAAGACCGCAATCCTCACAGATAAGCTCGCCCCTCTCGTAATCCCTCACAAGGTGTTTTCCACCGCACTCAGGGCATTTCTCAATCTCTTCGGTCCCTTCTCTTACCTTTGTCATATCTTGTGGCCTCCTCGACGTAGACCTGCTTCCCCACTGCTGCTAGCAGGTTGCTTCGTCCTACCGGCTCGACCATGATATAAGGTGAATCCACGGGACCGAAGACCCTACGGATGTAGCCCAAAGGCTTGTTCCTATTGTCCACGATCCTATCCCGGGAACCGGGCGCGAAAGTTCCTCTGACAATGAGCTTGCCATCAAAACTTATTTCCTGGATAACACCCAAAAGCTTCATATTCACCAGGGGTCTGAAGACCGGTATGTTCAAGTACAATGATTAATCAGTATTTAAACCTACCGATAGACATATTTATTTTTCGTCTCCCCCATCATAAATGATAATTTCGTACGCTTCAATACCAATAATGATTTGTTCACCCTCGATGATGCTCGCACCATGGAGATATCCCCGGACCATCCCCGCTACCGTTCCCTGGTGATAAGAGAGAGGATGTCGGACCTGGTGAAGGAAGGTGTCGTAGCACCCACTGGCCTCATCGCCCATGGGCGGGGAGAGGCCTTCGATTACTTGCTGGGAGAGAGGACCTCGGACACCGCCCGGTTGGCAGAGCGCACGGCAGCGGCATATCTTCTGGAAGCGAGGCGTCCGGTGATAACCATCAACGGCAACGCTGCCGGGTTGTGCGCCGAGGGCCTGCTGTCCCTGGCCCGCGCCGTCCCCGCCATGGTGGAGGTCAACCTATTCCATCGCAGCCCGGAGAGGGTGGAGAGGGTGGTCTCTTACCTGGAGCGCTTGGGCGGAGAGGATGTCCTGGGCCGGGTGCAGTCCTCCAGGCTGAAAGGCATCGCCTCGGACCGGGCGATGTGCTGCACCGAGGGGATCTATGCCGCGGACGTGGTGCTCATCCCCCTCGAGGACGGGGACCGCGCGGGAGCGCTGGTGAGAGCCGGCAAGAAGGTCCTGGCGGTCGACCTCAACCCCCTCTCCCGCACATCCCTGGAATCCCACGTCACGGTCGTGGACGAGCTCACTCGCGCAGTGCCCAACATCGAGCGGGCGGTGAAGGAGCTGGAGCACGACGTCCCAGAGAGGAGGAGGCTGATCGCGGAGTTCGACAACTCTCTCAACCTCCGCCTCTCCAGGAAGCTCATGTGCCAGCTGCTGGAAGGCGAAATGAAATAAAGGGGCTCCCCGTTCCTCGGAACTGAGTATCATGGACGAGCTCATCGGCAAGGGAGTCAGGCGGCTGGAGTGGGCGCGCGCGCATATGGGCGTGCTCCAGGCCATAAGGGAGCGCCTGGTCGAGGATGGAACGCTGAAAGGGGTCAAGGTCGCCATGGCCTTGCACGTGGAGGCCAAGACCGGGATCCTCGCGCTGACCCTCGCCGAGGCAGGGGCCGATGTCCGCCTGGCCAGTTGCAATCCTCTGTCGACCGACGACTCCGTGGCCGCAGCCCTCCAGAGCCACTACGGTCTGGACACCTATGCCAAGAAGGGCGAGAGCAACGAGGAGTACTACGCCAACCTCAACGCCGTCCTGGACATCAGGCCGGACTTCGTCATCGATGATGGCGCGGACCTCATCACCATCCTTCACACTTCCCGCCGCGAGCTCCTGGGGAACGTCAAGGGGGGCAACGAGGAGACCACCACGGGGGTGGTGCGCCTACGCGCCATGGCCGCCGAGGGCAAGCTGGAGTTCCCCGTCATATCGGTCAACGATGCGCACATGAAGTTCATGTTCGACAACCGCTACGGCACCGGGCAGTCCACCTTCGACGGGTTCATGAACGCCACCAACCTGCTCATCGCCGGTAAGCGCCTGGTCGTCGCTGGCTACGGCTGGTGCGGAAGGGGGATAGCCATGAGGGCCAAGGGCATGGGCGCCAACGTCATCGTGACGGAGATAGATCCGGTCAGGGCCATCGAGGCCAAGATGGACGGGTTCGAGGTCATGCCCATGCTGGACGCTGCCAGGATGGCGGACATAATCATCACCGCGTCCGGGAACAAGGACATCGTCCGAAGGGAGCACCTGGAGGTCCTGAAGGGCGGGTGCGTCATGGGCAACTCCGGCCATTTCGATAACGAGATATCCAAGACCGCATTGGAGGAGCTCGCCGGCCCCCCCATTAGAGTTCGGGAGTCAGTGGACCAGTACACCTTCAGGGACGGTCGTCACGCCTATCTTATCGCAGAAGGCCGGCTGATGAACCTCGCCGCCGGGCAGGGGCATCCCGTGGAGATCATGGACATGAGCTTCGCCATTCAAGCGTTGTCATTGGAGCACCTGGTGAAGGACCATGCAGCGCTCCAGCCCAAGGTCTACAACGTACCCGAGGAGCTCGATCAGATGGTCGCCAGGACCAAGCTGGAGGTCATGGGCGTGAGGATCGACGAACTGACTGCGGAACAGAGGAAGTACCTCCATGGATGGCAAGAGGGCACATGAGGCCGTTCCTTACCGTCTACGGGCATGTGTGCCTGGACCAGATCATGAGCCTCCAACACTTTCCGGAGCCCAACACCTCGGTGGACATACTGGAGAAGCACCGGTACTACGGCGGCACCGGCGCCAACATAGCTACCGTGGCCGCTTCCCTGGGGGTGCCCACGTCCCTGTGCTCCTTCGTCGGCCCCGACCTGCCCCCCGACTTCCGCTGCTTCATGGAGGATAGGGGCGTAGATCTCTCGGGCGTGAAGACCGTGGAGGGATACGAGACCTCCACCGTTCTCCTGGTGACCGACTCTAAGGAGGACCAGGTGGCCTTTGTATATCAGGGGCCCATGCGCGACATGGGCAAGTTCCCCGTGAACGCCGCAGCGGTCCGGGACTCCCGCTTCGTTCACATCTCCACGGGGAGACCGGAGCACTACCTGCCGCTGATGGAGGAGTGCCGGAGGCTGGAGAAGGACCTGTCCTTCGATCCGGCCCAGGAGATACATCACATATGGGACCAGGACTCGTTCCGCAGGGCGCTGCCCCTTGCGGACCGCTTCTTCTGCAACAGGAACGAGCTCCGCACCGCCCTTAATTATATGGGCGCGACCTCACCGGAGGCCCTGCTCGGCGACGTGAGCACGATCATCAACACCTGCGGGGCGGCCGGCTCCCTGGTGTTCACCGGCAAAGGCACTTGGGCGGTGCCCGCGGCTAAGCCTACCAGGGTGGTGGACCCCACCGGTGCCGGGGATGCCTTCCGCGCCGGCTTCTACGCCGGGCAGTACTATGGGCATGGCCTCCTGGAATCGGTGGCGTACGGTTGTGCCACTGCCTCGTTCGTCCTCGAGACCAGGGGCTCGCTCACCAACATCCCCACCTGGGAGATGGTGGAGGACAGGGCCGAGCCTGTTCTGTCCCGCCTTCCTGGATGATGCATTCCGCGGTCTCAGTAGCCAGGTAATCATTGGAGGTCGAAACATTTAATATGGCAGATAAACTAATGGGGCTCTAAGGTGAGAGTTTGGCAGTGGGGTTTGTCTTGATCAGCACGGCACCGGCCAAGGAGCATGAGGTGTACAATGAGCTCCTCAAGGTCAGAGAGGTCGTGGAACTCCATCCCCTCTTTGGAGAGTACGATCTGATCGCGAAGATCGAGGCGGATGATTTCAACCTCCTGGGTCAAGTTGTGGTGGATGCTATCCGCTCGATCCCCGGGGTCATTGACACCAAGACGCTCACGGGCATTAAATTCTAAAGACAGGTGAAAAAATGGAACTGATGGAATTCCTGACTATACTTCTGATGACTTTGGGCCTCTTCCTGGTGTTGGCCGGCGTGTTCACTGCCTACTTTGGGAGCGGCAAGAGCCGCACGATCGGTGTGGTCCTGCTCGTCGTCGGCCTGCTCATCGGAATAATCTGGGTGGCCCTCAGGCTGATGGACCCGACCTCCACTGGCATGATAAATATCAGCATCGGTGCGACCATCTGGACGGCTTTCCTGAACATCCTGGCAGCCCTCATCGGGGCCCTCATCGCCATCGGCCTGTTCCTGCTGGCCATCATGAAGTCGTGATCGTCCAGAGATCAAACCCCTTCCCCGCATAACCTTTTTTAGCCGTTCGTTATTTGCATCTCTGATGCCACAAGTCCTCATCATCCTGGGCAGCAAGAGCGATGCCCCGGTTGCCAAGAAGGCCACGGACGTTCTGCGAGAGTTCGGTGTCAGCAGTGAGACCGTTATCGCATCCGCTCACCGCACACCGGACCGGGTAAGGGAGATAGTCACCACCAGCGATGCGGATGTGTACATAGCCATCGCCGGACTGTCGGCCGCGCTGCCGGGTGCGGTGGCCTCGGCCACTGTACGTCCTGTGATCGGCGTCCCGGTCAGCGGAAAGGTGAACCTGGACTCCATACTTTCCATCGTGCAGATGCCCAGCGGCATTCCGGTCGCGGCGGTGGGGCTGGACCGCGGTGACAACGCGGCACTGCTGGCCCTTCAGATCCTGGGGCTGAGGGACCAACATCTGGCTTCAAAACTGGTCAAACACCGTCTGGACATGGCCGAGGCCGTGGCCCGCGATTCCGAGGAGGTGAACAACGATGTTCAAGCCTGAAAAGTTCGTCGATGAGCAGATCGAGGAGATGAGGGCCAAGATCAAGGGCAAGGCGATAATCGCCTGCTCGGGGGGCGTGGACAGCACCGTGGCCGCGGTCCTGGTATCACGGGCCATAGGCGACCAGCTGCTGACGGTGTACGTCAACAATGGCTTCATGAGGAAGGGCGAGACCGAGGAGGTCGGCAAGATGTTCGACTCCCTGGGCATCAACTACCGCCTGATCGATGCCAGTGACGAGTTCTTCGATGCACTGAAGGGTGTAACGGAACCGGAGAGGAAGAGGAAGATCATCGGCGAGAGGTTCATCCGGGTGTTCGAGCGGACCGCCAAGGAATACGGGGCCGAGTACCTGGTGCAGGGCACGATCGCCCCTGACTGGATCGAGAGCGGCGATGGGGTCCGGGACGTCATCAAGAGCCATCACAACGTGGGCGGCTTGCCTAAGGACATCAACATGACGCTGGTAGAGCCGCTAAGGGACCTATACAAGGACGAGGTCAGGAAGGTCGCGAGGTACCTCAACGTGGAGGTTGCAGAGCGCCAGCCATTCCCCGGCCCCGCCCTGGCCATCCGCGTGCTGGGAGAACCGACCAGGGAGGCCGTGGAGATAGTCAGGGAGGCTTGCGCCATCGTGGAGGAGGAGATCGAGAAGGCCTCGGAGGAGGGAAGGATGGAGCGCCCCTGGCAGTACTTCGCCGTTCTCCTGCCCTGCCAGTCCGTGGGAGTCCAGGGCGACAACCGCGCCTATGGCAGGACCATCGCCGTGCGGTCGGTCGAATCGATCGATGGCATGAGCGCTTCGTACTCCAAGATACCGCACGAGGTGCTGGAGCACATCTCGGTACGCATCACCAACGAGATGAAGAGCGACGTCAACCGGGTGGTCTATGACATAACACATAAACCTCCCGGGACCGTAGAATGGGAATAGCCAGCATCTATCTGGAATGATAGAGGCTTGTCGTTCCAAACCCCTTTTTCCTTTGGGGGGACGACAATAGGCCGGGCTATGGCGGCCCTGCTCGCAATGTTCTTTGCGGCATTGATGTCTGCGTGATCTCGATGACCACACCGAGTGCATCTAAACTGAGATTTTACCCTGTTCTCAGGAGTACAGCATCCACATTCAGAGCAAATCATAGAGGTGTCGTGCGAGTCGACAAAAAAAACGGGAACTCCAGCGATTTTTGCCTTGTACTGAATGAAGGACTGTAGCTGATAGAAAGCCCAATGATCCCTTTCCTCCCTATGCCGCTTACTAACCGTTTCCACAGTGCGTATTCCTTTGAGGTCTTCAATAGCAATAGCTCTGTTCGTGCCTTTAGCAGCTAGAACAATGGCTTTCGAAATGCAATGGTTTTGATGGGTCTTATTGGCAGATTCCTTTCTTGAGATTTTTTTCAGATGTTTCTGAGCTGACTTTGTTCCAACATGTTGGAGCTTCCCTCTGATCTGCTTATATCTCCTCCTGACCTTTCTTGAACTCTCCCCGCTCATCAGTTCTCCGTCTGATGTTGCAGCAAGATTGGCTATACCAACATCCACTCCTAAGAATCCCTGAGGTTCTAGCTCAGGGGCCTCTGGAACTTCATAAACTAAATTTAGGTAAAATGAACCTCGAACATATACTAGGTCCATTTGATTTCTGAAAGAAGATCTGTGGATCAAAGGCATCCGCGATTGGATTTTAATATTCAACCTGCCACTTAATGTCGTAAGAGATAAAGTATCCTCAGATTTTATAGCAAGTATCCTGGCATCATAGATTAAACAACCACGCTTCCTAAAAAGATGGACAGCACTTTTATCTTGTTTATAGGTTTCAACCACTTTTGCTATGGCTCGAATGGTTAATTGTGCAGGTAGATGAAATTCTGATCTTATCTCGTGGTACACTATTTTATGAAGAGGATATATGTCAAACGCCTTTTCTGAAAATGCATAAGCTGATATTTTATCGCATGCCGCATTGAAAATTTCCATAGTCTCCAGTAGTATCCTTTTATCCTCGCTTGTGGGCACCAACTTGACCTTCTCAGTGAGGAGCATAAAAATGAGACGATTTCTATTTATATCCCCCTTCCGGCCGGGGGTCCCCGAAAGTGCCGAAAGTGGCCGTTGTGAGAATAGATAACAAGGGAGCAAGGGGAACGGGGGTGGGCATGACCAGGCGTAGTGGAATGGCGGCAAGAAGACCATGATCGATCTCGTTAGGGGCGTCCCCCGAAGACCGAGATATGAGATGCCTAAAAAGAGGCGGTCCGGTCCCCACGGCCTCAAACCCCACCATAGGGCTCGGTCCGGCAATAGCATTTATTAATTAAAACAGACCAGATTCCTGACGATATGATGAGGGTCAGATACGCTACCATGATCGTCAAGGACATGAACGAGTCGATAAAGTTCTACACCGAGGTCATGGGATTCCAGATAGAAAGCCGGTACGATCCCCGACCCGGGGTGAAGATCACACTATTGAAAGGGGAGGGGGACGCCATGATCGAGATCATCGAGGACACCGTCCATGACATCGGTCTTTTCTCGGTGGGAATGGAGGTCAAGGATCTGAACGCCACATTGGACGAGCTTAGGTCCAAAGGGGCCAAGATCACCATGGAGCCTGTGCCCATAACGGTCGGCACCCTCGCTTTCCTGGAAGACCCCAACGGCGTCCGGATCGCGCTGATCCAGCATGGTCCGTAGATATGACCTGTCAGATCGCATGGCCGCCCCCTGGCGCAGCATCGTTCGCAGCGCGAACCACATTCTTTGCTCCTGTCATCCTCGTGGGAGCGGTAAACGATCAGACGGTGGCCCCGTGGCAGTAATCGGGGATCAATCGATCAAGGCCTCGACCTCGTCCAGCGACGAGATGACATGATCGGCCTCCACCTCGGCCGGGGGGCAGTACTTGGACCTCTTCAGGACGGCCCTCATCCCCACTCCCTTGGCGCCCTTGATGTCATGGGCCAGGGAGTTCCCGATGTACATGGCCTCCGATGCCGTCACACCCAGATTGGAGAGGGCGATCTTGAAGACCTTGGGGTGCGGTTTCCGCAATCCGACGTCGGTGCTGAACACGTAATCATCGAAGAACTGGTCCAGGCCGAAGTGCTGGATGTCCCTCATGGAGTACTCTGAGGGCAGCCCCCAGGCCACATCGGATATGAGACCTATGGACATTCCCCGCTCCTTGAGGCCATGGAGCAGCTCTATCGCTCCGGCGACCAGTTTCCTGTCCTCCTGGAGGGCGTTGTAGAACAACTCCAGGCACTGGCCGAGATTATACTCGTCCAATGCCCCGTATCGTTCCAGGCACTCCCCCATCAGGTCCACCAGCGGCACCTCTATCATCTGGGTGCTCTTCCTGTCCCGGGCCTGACGCAGGCTGTTGGAGAGGTACGCGGTGAACTCCTCGCGGTCGATGCTCGGCGAGATCGATGCAACCATGTCATAGATGCGGTTCACCACCCTCTCCTCCGGGCCTGTCCAATCATCATAGTAATCGATCAGGGTGTGGCCAAGGTCGAAGATAACCGCCTTCATGACTATGCAAAATGACCCCCGGCTATTAAACCTGTCACCCTTAAATACGAGAGGCAGGAGGGAACGATGCTGTGTTGGGGCGTTCCTGAAAAAAGCCAACATGGCCCAGCCATGCGGCCAAAGCTCCACGTTTTTTCTGTTGAAGGTGATAGATATTAAAACAGGGATGACGCATTAGCGGGCTAATGCGCGTCTACGTGGTGGACAACGGCGGTCAGTGGACCCATCGCGAGTGGAGGGTCCTCAAGTATCTGGATGTGGACACCAGGATCATCCCCAATAACACTCCCTTCGATCAACTGGACGTTGACGCACTGGTGCTGTCCGGAGGCTCACCCCACGTCGCCGATGAAGGGGAGAAGATGGGCTGCAACGGGGAGTACCTCGACCGGGCGGACTTCCCCATCCTGGGTATCTGCGCCGGGTTCCATTTCATGACCAACCATTTCGGTGGAAGGACCGAGGCCGCGGGCAAGCCCGAGTTCGGTAAGGCCACCCTCATCGTGGACGAGGAGGATGAGATATTCCGCGGCCTGCCCCATGAGTTCGTAGTGTGGCAGAGCCACAATGATGAGGTAACCAAGGTGCCGGAGACCTTCCAGGTCCTGGCCCACACGAAGAGCTGTCCCGTGGAGGCCATCAAGGTCAAGGACCGGCCGTTCTATGGCCTCCAGTTCCATCCGGAGGTGGAGAACACCGAGCATGGCTCTGAGATCTTCCAAAATTTCCTGCGGGTGGTCGAGGAATGGCACCGCTGAGCCCCGAGGACCGTCAGCTGTTGGAGGAAGCATTGGAAGCCATGCTCCACAATGAGACGCTGGAGCATTCCCTGGGACGGGTGCTGCGCAAAAGGGGACTGGACTTCCAGAGGTACATCTCCATCACCAGCGACCTCAGGGAGCAGAGGAGGAAGGACGAGGACATCGAGTCCGCGGCCCGCCGGCTCATCGCAGAAGGGTGAGAACGAACACCAACAGCAGGAGCGAAGAGATGATGGCCAAGGCCAGCAAGGGCCATTTTCCCCTCAGCGACCGGCCGGATCCGAAGACGATAGGTATCGGTCCTAGAAGAATGACGCCTCCCCACTCCTTTCTTGCACCCTCCTGCAGAGTGTCGTCAGGTTCACCCACGGACCCCAATGACATGGACATGAACGTCAGCGCCAAGCCGCCGAAGATGAGGAGGATGGACAGAGCCATCAGGGCCCCTGAACCGTGGACGACAGGTATGATGAGGAAGAGGGACAGCTCCGCCTGGCCTACGGCCACGGCCCAGGCCAGCAGCAGTACTCCCGCCGCTGTCATCATGATGCCGGTGCTCATAATAGCGCGCTGTCGTCCGCTCATGCGATCCTATCGTTCAGAGGCTCTTCCCAAGATATAATCTCCCTCTGTCCTCATGATCTTTAACGGTTCATCGGAGACAGGATGGAAGCTGGACCGCGCGCCGCCCTCGAACGTTATGGTCAACTGGGTGTTCGCGGACCAGATGTATGAGACGTACAGCTTCCCGTCCCGAACATCAAAGCCCGTGTCCATGATCCTTCCCTCGTTCAGGTCCTTGAGGGTGCCCAAGCCCTTTCCCACGATCTTGCTGCCATCCCTGATCTCGATTTCCTTTACAGCCCTACCATGGAGGTCGATCTCGACGGTCACCGGAACGTTCCAATATCCTGCGGCCCGGGCGTCCTGGCGTGAGATGGAGTACACCCAGGCGTCGGCGCTGGAGCGCGCAGGGTCGAACCGGACCTCTGTCGACCATCGACCATAAACATAGCTGGCAACCTCTCCATCGGTGGCCTTCCAGTTCTCCAGGCTGTAGTTCGTCTTCTTGTCGTCAATCCAGTGCAAGAGCTCCGGTACGGCGATGGTGCGCTCAGGGTGACCGTAGACCCTCAGGACACCATTGTTCTCCGCGATGCCGTTGACAAGGGAGAACGTGGAGTTCCAGCTCTGGGGGTTGTCCCAGGACAGGGCGCGGGCCGCGTCCATAAGGTCCATGGCCTGGTACGGATGCCATCCACCGCCGGTTCCGAGGTATCCGCCGATGTCGTACCAGGAGCCTATCTGGGTGTGGTTACCGGCGGAGCCTGCCGTCAGCTCCGATGAACGGCCATCGATGCGGATGCCGGCGAGATAGAGGGCGTACATCATCTGGTAAGAGGCCTTGTTCCCGGGATTGGCCATGGAGATGTAGGTGTCCCCCCTCCCCCCGTTGGCCGGGGCGTCCCATCGGCTTGCGAACGCATAGGAGCTCTTGAGGTGGGTCATTCCGCTGTCAGCATCGGCGACGGCCGAGGCCCAGAACTTTTTCGCTCCCCCCTCCCAGTCATGAGGGTTGTGCAACGCTATCTCCACGTAAGGTGCGGTGAGGACCTCTTGGGAGGTGGACTCATCAGAGATCGCGGACATGACGTAGGCGGTGAGGGGGTGATCATATCCAGCGTACACGCTGATGATGTCCGCGGGCCCCGTGGAATCGTCCTCCCCGAACACGCTCACCCAGTCCCATCCGTTCCACCACGGGGACACCGCAGCGTTCTCGGCTGATGCTACCATCGTCAGCAGCATGCGGTCATCGAGGACGACCCCGTCCATCTCCACCGAGTAGCTCACGGCCGTCCCCCATTTGGACAGGAGGTCCAGGTATGCCTCGTACCGGCCGCTGGTGGCATTGTATATGGCGACCTTGCCGTCGATGGTGACGACAGCGCCCACCTGTTCCGAGCTTCGTGATGCGTTGTACTGCGGTGCATCGGCCCCTTCGACAGAGTACTCGTAGGAGGGACCGGCAAGGGGGTAGCGGGCCGTGGCGCCCCGGCATGCGATATTGTCGACGACCCAGGCCCCGGTGTGGACGGTCGCGGACATGGGAACACTGGGATCGACTCCGTAGCGGGTGAGCACTGTGGAGTTGCTGCCGAGCACCAGCTGGGCAGGGGACCAACCTTCAGGGATCGCGATGACCCCTTGACCGACCTTCACCCCCGATGTGTGGAGCACGGTCACCAGGCAATCGGCGCCGTTCGAGCTCTGGAAAGAGACGATGTAGCGGTCCGGGACGCAGCCTTCCGATGCGTCCTTAATGACTGTGGACGGCAACATGATATCCGATAGGGTCTCCACCGATCCAGACATCACATCGGTCAGGCGTACGAAGTTGTCACCGGGAGTGCCGTAGGATAGCTCCACCGCCATCAGAGCCTTTCCCAGATTATTGACCAGGCTGGCGGTGAGGCCGATCTTTTGCTTCCCCAGGACGGGATCGAAGTGGTTGCCCGCCTGGGGAGCGTAGCACTCGAAGGATATGTTCCAGCTATCGCCCATTACCTGAGGGGTGTAGCGCAGCAATACCTGATCGGTCACATTGGCGCGGAGCATGCACCATACTCTGCCGTCCAGGATCACGCTCTCGGAGGCGCTGGATTGGATCAGGGACACCTGCTTGTAATAGTTCAGCGTTCCCGTGGCGGCACTGGAGAAGGTCTCCATACTGCCCCACCTATCACCCTCGCTCATCGGACCGGACGAGAGCGAGTTAAGGTCCACCCATGCCCGGGCGGTGTTGTCCTCCAGTGAGGGAGGATCCCCGCCCTGCGCGCCGTTGCCAAGGAGCAGGACCGCGGATACGCTCGATGATACGATGATCAATACGATGAGGAGCGCTCCCAACGACTTTCGGTTCATGGCAGGTGACCCAGAGGTCTTGACAACAACGTCCTTAATTAATAGGTGCTCTCACAGTCTCGCTGTTAGACACTAAGGTGTCCTCGAGCGATTTAGATTGGCAGGAAACGTATTTAATATGACAGCCTGATGAAGGCGCAGGTGGGTTTTGACTTCATTAAAACACCTTGTAATCGAGATACTCCAGGCCCGTGACCTTCAGGTGGTGGAGAGGGACGGCTACCTGTTCGCCCGGAAGGGGGAGAGGGAGGTCCCCTTCTGTCTGCTAGCCTCCAATGACCGGGCTGCGTTGGACCAATTCCTCACCCGGTTCAGCGGCTTTTCGGGTAAGAAGGTGATCGCCACCCTGGTAAAGCTCCCCCCGGCGGCGCTCGCCTCCTTGGATCGCTCCGTCACGGTGTGGGACCAGGAGGCGTTGGAGCATGAGCTGGGACGCACCCGCATCGAGGGAGTGATGGGGAAACAGGAGGACGGGCTGGTGGACGAGCTCATGGCCGACGATTTTCCCAAGATGGTCTCTCCCGCCCTCCTCGAGGATATCAAAGCTCCCGCCGTAGGCGAGAGGATCGTTCGCCCCGTGGTCGGCCTGGATGATGTCAAGGAGCTATCCCGGCAGACCGTGGCGGGTTTCGCCCACCGGCTGGAGCTGGTCCCTCACTTCGTATATGGCTATGTCTGCCCCCTGTACATGGACGGCGAGAAGGTGGGCGTGGAGAAGGGCGCCCTGTCCATCAACAGCCTGACCCACAGGGTGGAGTCGTGGAACGACCGCACCGAGGTCATCTACGCCCTGGAGGAGGCCCATAGGACCCTGGAGCCGTCCATAGGCATGGACGACGCCATGAGGCTTGCCCGTAGGGAACTGGTCAAGGTCAACTCCTACGAGAAGGAGCTGATCAGGGAGGAGAACAACGTCACCATCATCGAGAAGAGGAAGGTCGCCCCCCGTGATGAGGAGATAGTCCTCGATGACCGGGGCGTGTTCTACATCCCCATCTGGTGTGTCGAAGGCGTCCATGGGATGATGATGGTCAATGCCGGCACGGGCAAGGTCCTCAGTGAGGACTACTACCGCATCTGAGCGCCAGCACGCGCTCCAAGCGCTCTGTAATCTTGCTCCAATGGGAACCCCTCCAATACAACTGACCACAGTCCTGGCATTTGTAGATCCGGTCCTGTGACCCCCTCACCCGGGGAGGCGCCTGCGTCCATTCCTGGGGCGTGGCATCGCGGAGCGCGCCGTTGCATATCGTGCACCTCGTGCATCTCTCCTCGAACGTAAGTCCCAGATCACAGGACACCTGCACCAGCTGTTCCTCCAGGGCATCGCTCTCCACCAGCAGGCCCTGCCCCCCCGCCCTCTCCGCCAGCTGATGGTCTCGGGTGAGGACGATCCTGCCCTCCGCCCTGGCCCTGCACAACACCTCCCTGTCGGTAATATGCCGGGCGTAGGTGGTATCATACCCCATGATCCGCAGCCATCTGGCCAGGGAGCCGAGCATCTCATCGGCGAGGAACCTAGGGTCGCTCGGCATTCTCCACCTCGTAGCTGAGGAGGATGCCATCGCCCATCCTATCGGCGGTGGCAAGCCTCAAACGTACGACGCGGTCCTGGGGGAACCCCTCGCCGTCCGCGGGTGTGGGCGAACCCCGCCCACCGATCACTATGCTCCCCACGTACACGCAGTAGCGATCGACCAGACCTTCCCGAAAGAAGGAGAATATGGTCTCCCCGCCACCCTCCACCATGAGCTTCCTGATCCCCTGGGAGTAAAGATGCTCCAGCGTCCGCACCAGGTCCACCTTCCCCCTTCCCGCCCGGAACACCTCACCTCTGGGCCACGTACGCTGGCAGTCCTCAGCCGTGACGATCAGCGTGGCCGCCCTCTCATCGAGGACCTGGGCGCCCTCCGGGATACGGCCCGAGGAGTCGAGGACCACTCGCAGCGGGTTCTCGTCGTAGGTCAGGCCCTTGACCGTCAGGTGCGGATCGTCCGCGAGAACGGTCCCCACGCCCACGAGGATGGCGTCGGAGGAGGAGCGGAGGCTCTTGACCCTTTCCATGTCCTCGCGTGAGGAGATGCGCATCTGCCTCCGCGACCTTCCTGCGATCTTGCCATCGGCGGTCATGGCGCAGTTCACGGTCACCTCAGGCCTCATGAACGAGGGACAGAGGCCGGTGATGATAATACTTCTCACAAATGCATTATTAGTCCATGGTTGGAATCAGTGGACCATGAGCAACATCCGGATAATCGAGATAGAGGAGATGAACATCCGGGGCGCTTACGTCGTCGACGGGTTCCCCTCCGTAGGTCTGGTCGGCTCCATCGTCGCCAATTATCTGGTGAACTCCCTGGGACTGAGGCAGATAGGAGTGGTGGATGCGGACACCTTCCCCGCCGTGTCTATGATCAAGAGCGGCATTCCTACCAGCCCTGTGAGGGTGTACGCGGGGGAGATCAATAAGGGGAAGGACCGCATGGTGGTCTTCGTTTCTGAGTTCCAGCCCCTTCCACAGGACATAAAGGAGCTGGGAAAGGTCATCATGGACTGGGTGGAGGACCACAAGTGTAGGATGATCATCTCGCCGGAGGGCATCAGCACCAAGCAGAGCAATCCCCCTCCTGACATCAAGGACGTCATCGATCACGTCATGGGGGTGGGGTCCACAGAGGAGGCAAGGAATATGCTGAGCTCCAATCAGATCCCCATCTTCGAGGCCGGGGTCATCGTGGGCCTGTCCGGCGTCCTCCTCAACGAGGGGTTCAACCGCCTGTTCGACGTCATCACCATACTCTCCGAGGCCAGCACGGAGTTCCCTGACGCCCGGGCAGCCGCTGCGGTCACCATGGCCATCAACAAGCTCGTTCTGGAAGGCACCCTGGACATCGAGCCCCTGCTCAAGGAGGCCGAGGCTATCGAGAACAGCCTCAAGGATATGTACGAGCGGGCCGGGAAGGAGGATGAGCTGAGGAAGGTCACGGCCCCGGGGATGTACGGTTAGGCAGCACCCTGACCGACACTCCCTGGGCAACGTCTTGCATCTCGAACTCCACGGGGAGGAACTGCCTGAGGAGCCACATCTGGGTCAGGAGGTGCGAGGTGACCTCCCGGACCGTGAACACCGACGGCCCCATGGCCAGTGCCATGTACGGGAGGAGCTGATCGGCGGCGTGCGTATCCAGCGTGCCCGGTCCCTCCATCTCCGTTCTGAGGCAGCTCACCGCCGCCTCCCCTACCCTTTCCGCGGGGACCCCCTTCTCGCCCAACCCGTCACCGCCCAGCACGGTATGACGGTAGCGGGCGTAGAGAGCGGTGCCGGCACCGGTGGAGGGACCGGCGGAGCGGTGGGCGCGCAGCTCGAGGTTTCCACCGATGAAGGCCTTGCGGCAGGCATGCTCCATCCTCTGGGCCACGTGATCGGGCAGGTTCTGGGAGAAGCAAACTCCCCCTACTTCCTCCATCTCCCCCCGGGCCTGCAGTCGCAGGGGGGTCAGGGATGGGCAGGGGGCCAGCGAGGCGGTGACCCTTCCCCCGCCCTGGGGATAGAAACCCCGCCTCTCCAACTGGAGGTCGACATCATACCCCATCCTCTCCAGAAGAGGGTACAGCACCTGGTAGTAGTAGTCCACGGGAGGGGACATCCTCACGTTGGTCCCGCCGATTATCTCCAGCTCCGTGACGGCCGGAGACATCAGTGATGCCAGCATGCACGCCTGCAGCACCAGGGTGATGCTGCCGGCGGTTCCCACGTCAAGCTTGTAGGAGCCTCCGATGACCGGCCCCGGCCGGAACCGTATGAAGGTGGAGCCGACGTATGCGTTTTCCACCTCGGCATCGCACAGAGCGGCCACCCCCATCACCGCTGTGAGGTGCTGGGCCGCCAGCCCCGGTCTCCCCCTCTTGGCACGAATGTCGCTTACCTCGACCTCTATCCCTGTTAGAGCGGAAAGAGCCACGGCGCATCTCAGAAGCTGTCCCCCACCCTCTCCATAGGAACCATCGATCTTCATGACCAGACCTCTCCGCCCCCCATCCTCTTCCGACCGATAATAGCATCGTACTATCGAGCCCCGGCCGTGACCGCGGACCTCCATGACCGTGGCAGGCGCTCCATAACGATCGTCCACAGCTCATGGCCCCAGCTCGATCAACGCGCCCAGGCGAGCGGGCATTACGTGACGATGTTCTGAACCTCCATCCTCTCCAGAACAATGGAATCAATACTGGTTTTACGCTTTCGTTGCCCAACTAGTAACCTTAATGTACGTACTGTCTCAATACTTCAATCGGGATGCACTGGGCCTCGATCGGCGGAGGGCGAGGAGGCTTGGGTAGTGATGAAACCAGATTGAGGTAGACGTCCATACCTAGGCCTACTGAGTGTCCTTTTCCTTGACCGGGCCCTAGGGATGGTAAAGCGGTGACCAACGGTTTCATGTTGGAGGTAGGGGTGATAATGCTGGTGGCCTTCACAGGCGCCGCCCTCGCCGGCCGCTTCAAGCAGAGCGCCATTCTAGGCTACATCGCCGCCGGCATATTCATCGGCCCGTTCATACACATCGAGATCGGCGGGCTAAGTTACCATGGCCTCATCCACGACACCTCCCTCATCAACGCCATCTCGCAGCTGGGAATAATCCTCCTGATGTTCTTTGTGGGCCTGAAGTTCTCCATCACCAAGCTTCGCAAGGTCAGGCGTCCGGCAATAATACTCTCCATATTCAACATCGGGATCAACCTGTTCACCGGCGTGCTGCTGGGAACGGCCCTGGGATGGCCGTTCATGGACACGCTGTTCCTGGCCCTTATAGTGTCTATGAGCAGCGCGGGGGTGGCGTTGAAGTCCCTACTGGAGATGGACCGTCTTAACAATGCCGAGACCGACTTCCTTCTCGGCGTCATGGTGGCGCAGGACTTCATCTCCTCTATCTTCCTCGCGCTCTTAGGAGGTCTGGTGGTGAAGAGCGGCGGCAACGTTACCGTAATGGGCTTCATCGTGGGCGTGGCCATATTCATCGTCTTCTTCGTGGTCCTGGCCTTAGTGGTCATCCCCCGGACCATCTCCTACCTGGTCAAGATGAAGAACGACGAGATGTTCGTCCTCTTCGCTCTGGGTCTGGTGTGTCTCTCCGCCGCGCTAGCGGAGTTCTTCTCCATACCGGGGATGATCGGAGCGTTCTTCATAGGCATGACCTTCGCGGAGACGAGGATCACCGACAGGATAGAGGAGAAGATCGCCCCCTTCCGTGACGCCTTCGTGGCGGTGTTCTTCATGGCCTTCGGGATGATGATCGATCCCACCCTGTTCCCTTCCGTCATCGGGATCGTGGCCTTGGCCGTGGTCCTGGTGATCCTCGACGACGTGTTCCTCACTGCCGTGGTGTCCTTCTTCATGGGATATACACCGAGGCAGTCGTTGTTCGTATCCACTTCCATGTGTGCCCGCGGCGATGAATCGATTCTCTATGCCAGCATTGCCAGGCAGGCAGCGAGTTCCACCAAGGGGGCGGAGTTGTACCCCCTGGCAGGCGCGTTCACCTTCGTGCTCAGCGCTGTCTGCCCCTTCTTGATGCGCCGCAGCTACCGTATCGCCGACGCCCTGGCCCGGAAGATGCCCCACTTCATCAAGTACTCCGCGGGGGTCATCTCCAGGACCCTGGGCAAGATAATCCTCCCGGGTGACGGTTTCCGGCTCTACAAGGGCTCCCGGTCCCTCCTGTGCGCTGAACTATTCTACCTGGCCTGCATGATAGCGCTGATCCTGACCAATGGGCAGGCCCATTACATCGCCTTCGGTCTGACCATCGCCGCCAGCCTCATAGTGTGGGTCGTCCTTCAGAACGTCCTTGGGCCCATCGTGCGGCAGATCAACTACTACAACCTGTGCACGGTCCCTGGAAGCCACATGCTAATAAGCAGGTACGTGGCCTCCTTGGTGATGGCGACGCTGATGACGGCCGCCTGCGTGGCCTTCACCTTCTCCCTATACTGGCCCACAGTATTGCTGATCCTCATGGCGTACTTGATGTGGTTCATCCTGCTGATGAAGGTGTTCTATGACCAGACCTGCGCCGATTCACGATATGCCAAGCATCCGCTGATGCCATATCCGTCCTACAGCTACATGCACAGGCCATCAATGGAGGTTAGCGACAGTCCGCGGTTGAACCATCGCAAACGCTGGAAGGAGTTCTGAACATCTCCGATCACGCCGTCGCCCCGTCCGCCATGACATCGCCGGGTGCGCTAGTGCTCTGGAGACTCACATCTGGGGTGTGATAAGGCCGATAGGGTTGCCTTCAGGATCGGAGACCCAAGCTATGTACCCGACCCCCTGGATGTGCTGCTTCGGCGCAAGGATACTACCCCCTTCGCTCGTTACCCGGTCCATGTAGTCGTCCACCGACTCCACCTGAATGTAGTTGATGGGCACCTGCACCTTTGAGGTACGCTGGTATATGCCCCCGTTCACGCCGGGCTCCAGCAGCATTCCCTTTTCGTCGGTCGGGACCGTGTGCATCACGGCATAGTCCATGCCTGGGACATCGTTGGCCTTCCAGCCGAAAACCCTGCTATAGAATTCCTTCATCATGCCAAGGTCGTTCGCCGGTATCTCGAAGTGTATGATGGTATGGTTCATTGCGACCATGTATGTTTTAGAGCGGTCGGTAGATAATACTGTCCGCAGAAGAGCTTTCCCCTCAACATCAGCTTTGCCGTGGACCACAGAGCTACCAAGGGTCTGGGCCCATGTTCTGGAGAGTATAAAGTAAAATGGGATGAAGATAGAGATGACCGACGATCTGACAGAGGACGTCCTTTAACCTCGGGACCGGGAGGAATGGAGGGGGTGGCTGGAGCAGAACCATGCCCGCTCCAAGGGGGTGTGGTTGATCTACTACAAGAAAAGCAGCGGGAAGAAGAACCTGTCCTTGGACGAGGCTCTCCTGGAGGCCGTGTCCTTTGGCTGGATCGATGGCCGGATGCACCGCCTGGACGATGAAAGGGCAAGGTTGTGGTTCACCCCTCGGCGGAAGGGCAGCCTGTGGTCACGCTCCAACAAGGTCCGGGTGGAGCGTGCGATCAAGGACGGCATCATGACCCCAGCGGGAATGGCCAAGGTGGAGGAGGCTCACCTGAACGGCTCCTGGAACTTCCTGGAGGATGTGGAGGGCCTCCTC
The DNA here is from genome assembly GCA_012719175.1 of Methanomassiliicoccus sp. Classification (NCBI taxonomy): domain Archaea; kingdom Methanobacteriati; phylum Thermoplasmatota; class Thermoplasmata; order Methanomassiliicoccales; family Methanomassiliicoccaceae; genus Methanomassiliicoccus; species Methanomassiliicoccus sp. The sequence goes on along the minus strand of JAAYAX010000011.1, from coordinate 3,049 downwards.
ATGCCTGACGATCTGGTTCAGGCTCTTGGGGACCGGCCGCCGGCCCGGGAGAGGTTCGATGCTCTCAGCAGTTCCAAGAGAAAACAGCTGCTCGCCTGGATCAAGCTCGCCAAGAGGCCCCAGACCAGAGCCGGACGAATACAGGAGACCGTTCGGCTGTGCCTGGGAGAGAAAGCGTGGAAGGACCTGGGGAGATGAGGCGCAGGCCGTGAGCTCCTCTAATGGTATCGGGGGCTAGTTGCGGTCCCTCTCCCGCTCCACCATGCCCATCATTATTATCCCTGCCAGGAGAACGCGGCGATCGAACTGAGGAGGGAGCTTGGAACAGTCCACATCCCACTCATCGCCTATGATCTTGAACTGCTGCTTGATCTCCGTCACCGGCCGGCCGTACAGCTCTACCACGACCCTCTCGGTGACCAGCCCCCCGAAGGGCAGGTACTTTCGGACCAGCCCCCTCCCCGTCTCCTCGTAGACCCTGCCGATCTGCTGACCATAGGGGTCCAGCAGGTAGTACTCGTCCGCCAGCAGCCCGGACATTATGTTCCTGCGGATCTTACCGACGCATACGTTGGCCGCCGTGTCCACGACAGCAAAGGTCCCCCAGGCATCCATGACCTGTTCCTGGTGTACCCAGAACAGCTCCCGGACCATGGCCTCATCAGCGTAGATCCGTATGTCCTCTCTCAAACGCAGCAGCTTCTGCTTGGTGAATCCCAGGGTCCTGCCCTGACCATCCTCGATCCAGTATTGGTTGGCGATGGCGAGGATCTTCTTGCGGATCTTATAATGTGGCGAGGTCCAGATGCTGTCGGTCAAGGCAATCTCCGGCTTAGAGAGGGTGCGAGATATTTAGAGACTTCATACCGCTTTGATGCCTTTGATATTGATAATGTCTGTATGATAATATATCGATAGCCGGTTTCGCCGCTGATGCCCTTTCGTGACGGTCCATCCTATATCTGTCCCCTCACCTTCCCGCGTCCGAGCTATGAGCATCAGGGCCGGATCATCGTTCTCCACCTCAGCAAGATGATTATGTAGGTCTGGCTCCAATGGTGTTCAGTCAAGGCTATGTCAGGACCGATGAACGACCCCATTCACCACATAACAATGTACCTCAACCCTCTCGCAAACGAGGGCTTGTGGACAGTGGACGCTCACGACCGCACCGACCAAATTAACGAAAGAGGGGCTTCAATCCTAGGTCATACCGCAGAGGAGATGATGGGCCGGCCGACCACCGACTTCTTGTTCCCTGAGGACGTAGATGATGAATTGAACTGGCTAAAGGAGCTCAGGAAGGGGAGGGGAGGGATCTGCGAACGCCGCCTGCGGCATAGGAACGGTTCTGAGGTCTGGATTTCGTCCTCGACCGTTCCGATCTTCGATGATGCAGGCCAATATGCCGGGGCCATGAGGATCTTCTTGGACATCACCGATGAGAGGGGGCCTGGAGTGGGGACGAAGAGGGAAAGGGCCGATCTCTTCTCCACGATGTTTAGCAGCAACCCTTCGGCCATGTCCATCGTTCGTGCCTCCGACTCCCGGCTCGTGGACGTGAACGAGAGCTGGCTTAGGCTTTTTGAGTTCGGGCGCGAGGAGGTCATAGGTCGCTCCGTCAGGGACCTGAACATTTACGATGAAGATCGTTCAGAGATCGGGCACACCATCGTCAGGAGGCCGGGAGAGGGAGGGGCACGCGAACAAGAGGTTCTGGCCCACACCAGACGGGGGAGGCCGTTGACCCTGATGGTGGTCAATGTGAGAGTGACCGTGGATGGGGCGGACCACATCCTGAGCACGGCCGTTGACATCACAGAGAACAAGGCCAGGGAAGAAAACTTCCGCCACCTGATTAAGTATGCTCCCACCGCCATCTTCGAGATAGACTTTCGCGGTCCTAGGCTCACGAGCATCAATGAGGCCATGTCTGACCTCACCGGCTACTCCCAGGAAGAGCTGCTGAGCATGGACCCCGCCGACCTTCTGGTAGGCTCCGATAGAGAGAGGTTCCGTATGGACATCGAGAGGGGACTATCGGGCAAGAGAACTGAGGCCTCGGTCGAGTACAGGATCAGGACCAAGGACGGAGTTACGATAACCGCGGCCTTCAGCCTAAAGTCGAGCTACGAGAACGGGAAACAGGTTGGTGCATTGGTCGTGGGTCATGACGTCACCAAGCTGAGGAGGACCGAGGAGGTTCTCAGCCACCTGAACGAGCGTTTCGAGATGGCCCAAAAAGCGGCACGGGTGGGCGTATGGGACTGGGATATCACCACCGGGAAGATCGAGTGGTCAAAGGAGATGTACAATCTGTTAGGTCTCCACCCGGCTGAGGATGAGGCGAACTTCGACACCTGGAACTCGGTGCTACACCTTGATGATGTTGAGATTGCGAACGAAAGGATCCAGCGGTCGCTGCGGGACCATACCTTCCTCGACAACGAGTACCGGGTGGTCCGCAGGGATGGTCAAGTGATATGGGTAAACGCTCTAGGGCAAGGCGAATACAATGACCAGGGCCAACCTGTAAGGATGATCGGGATATGCGTCGATATCACAGGCCGCAAGACCGTGGAGGAGGCGCTTAAGGAGAGCCAGAGGACGTTCCGTTCGCTGTTCTCCTCCAGCAACGAAGGCATCGCTCTTCACGAGCTCGTCCTCGACCATGATGGAGCTGCACGGGACTACCGTATCGTAGACGTCAATCCAGCGTTCGAGCGGGCCACCGATATGCCTAGGGAGAGGGCCATCGGGGCGCTTGCCAGCGAGCTGTACGGCACTGGTGAGGCTCCGTTCTTGGAAACGTATGCCCAGGTCGAGAGGACAGGTGAACCCATCTTCTTCGAGACCTACTTCGAGCCCATGAGGAGGCATTTCCAGATATCGGCCTTCAAACCGAAGGAGGGGCAATTCGCTACCACCTTCGTCGATATCTCCAAGCTGAAAAAGGCGCAGCGCCAGATAGAGGTGCAAAGAGCCCGACTTAGGACGGTAATAGACAACGCTCCTGGCGCACTTGTGGTTGCCGACGATAAGGGTCGGG